>CAZNFQ010000005.1:0-50401 GCA_964571965.1 uncultured bacterium
CTACGGCTTCCTCTTCCAGGCTCTGTACGATGTAGAGTCTTGCCAGGGCGTTGAGCGAATTGGTGTTCTCCGGGTCAAGTTCGATGGAGCGTTCCAGGAACTGTATGGAGTTGTTCAAAAGCTCTTCTTCATCCACGTCGTCACCGTGAAGCTCTGCGGCGGGAATATTCTCCAGTATGGACATTCCCCAGGCCAGGCCCAGACCCATGTAGGCTTCAGCATTTTCAGGGTCCACGTTCAGTATCTCGGTATACAGAGGAATTGCGGCTGTGGGGTCTTTGTCTTCCATCTGGATCTTAGCAAGACTGAGCCTTGCATCGATATCCTCCGGGTCGTTCTTCACTTTCCGTTCAAGATCGATCCTTGCGGATTTCAGGTCACTCATTCAGTTTACCTCCGTCGAGTGGCTTAACAGTATCGCCGTGAATTATACATATCGAAAGCCATCGTCAACCCCTGATTGGAGAGAACACTGGAAACGGAGCGGAATATAGAGTGCATAAAGGGTGTTGGGAAGTCCAGGAAGGAACTTCTTGGAAAGCTCTCTATCAACACCCTTGGAGACGTGCTTCTCAACCTCCCCAAAAGGTTTCTGGACAGGAGGAACGTAACCCCTGTGTCGGAACTTCGCCCGGGACTTGAAGCGGTAGTTTCCGGAAGGATAGTAGCAGTTTCCCGCCGCCGCCGCGGGAGGGGCCCCTCGGTAACGGCCATTTTTTCAGACAGCACCGGAAGCATTACTCTCACTTTCTTTCGCAACGGATTTCCCGCATCCAGTCTCCGTGAGGGAATGCAGGTAACGGCCTGCGGCACAGTTGAGGAATACAGGGGCTATAACATGGTGCACCCTGAGCTTTACTTCAGCGGGGAAGCAGCGGGTGCCGCTGAAACCCCGGGTATGCTTCCCGTATACAGACTGACTTCAGGGCTTACACAGGCCGTAATGAGAAAACTTACCGCTTCGGTTCTGGAGGCGGTTCGGGGATCCCTTGTGGATATTCTGCCTGTGGAGGTCATTCAACGGGAAGGATTCTCTTCCCGATGGGAGATGTTCAGAGCTGCGCATCTGCCCGATTCCCCTGAGGAAGCTCTTTCCGCAAGGAACCTTATAGCCCTTGAGGAACTCTACCTGCACAGATCTATCCTCAGTCTGGTTCGGGATCTGGGCAGGAACATCCCCGGAATACCCATGCGCGGTCTCGACCCGGATACCTTCCAGGGAGGACTGCCCTGGCCGCTGACCGGCGCGCAGAAAACGGTGTGTGCCGAGATATCCCGCGATTTCGCAGGGGCCAGGCCAATGAGAAGACTTGTTCAGGGTGATGTCGGCTCCGGGAAAACGGTTGTTGCCGCCTATGCATGCGTTTCTGCCGCTTTGTCCGGGAATACCGCCGTGATCCTTGCCCCAACGGAAGTTCTGGCAAACCAGCATTATTCCAGTTTAAGGGAATTCTGTGATCCCTTCGGGGTGGAGGTGCATCTGCTCACCGGCGGTACTCCCGCTTCTGCGCGGAGAGAGATCGAAAACTCACTTCTGGCCCGTCCACAGTCGCTGCTGGTTGGTACCCATGCCGTCCTCGAGGACTGGGTTCCCCTTTCTTCACTGGGTCTTCTTGTCATAGACGAACAGCATCGTTTCGGGGTTTCCCAGAGGGAGAAGCTTCTCTCCGGCATTCACCCGCGACCCCACGCCCTTGTGATGTCCGCCACACCCATACCTAGAACCCTTGCAATGACCTTCTACGGAGATCTGGACCTCTCCGTTCTGGATACCATGCCCCCTGGAAGGGGCACAACCGAAACCAGCATCGTTCTCCAGTCTCACAAGGCAAAGGTTTTCAGGTTCATGCTTGAAAGGCTGAATCAGGGAGAGCGTGTTTTCATGGTCTACCCCCTGAAAGAGGCTTCAGAGAAAAGTGATCTGAAAGACGCCGCCACAGCTTATGAAATAGTGGCTTCCGGACCCATGGCCCCCTTCGGAGCAGGTCTTCTTCACGGGAGCATGCCTCCCTCTGAGAAGATAGAGGTAACGGAGAAATTCAGCAGAGGTGAGATCGGGGTTCTTGTGAGCACCACCGTGATAGAAGTTGGGATCGACGTACCCGAGGCAACCGTAATGGTCATCGTCAACGCCGAGCGATTCGGTTTGAGTCAGCTTCATCAGCTCAGGGGAAGGGTTGGAAGAGGAGGCAGGAATGCATGGTGTTTCCTGGTTCCCGGGGAGAACGCTTCTGCGGATTCCATGGAAAGACTATCAGTGCTTGCATCCACCTCGGACGGCTTTCTTGTGGCGGAAAAAGACCTGGAGACAAGGGGCCCCGGACAGGTTCTTGGAACTGCCCAGCACGGTATACCCGAGTTCAGGGTTGCAGATCTTGCAACTGACGGACACCTGGTAAGGAAGGTTAATGCATTGGAAGCGTTGCCCTTGGAAACGGTTCGCCGTATGATAGGCAATCAATTGTGGAGATACGGTGATATGGAGCTGCCCGGAGTATGAACAGGGGCTTGACACCGCTTCCAATAAGAATACTTTTATCAGATACAGCAGACTAGTCGTTTTTCATTTTTTTCTGGTCCCGAATGGCCACTGGGGGGGACATGGCAGCAAGCGGTAATTCAAAGGTTCAGAGGCTTATCAAATCTGCAGAGGAACTCGCCAGGAAGGGCGACAGGCAGAAAGCTCTCACCGAGTTTCACAAGGTTCTGGATATAGAACCGGACAACCGTGAGGCGAAAAAGAGGATTCTCGAACTTGAACGGGAAGTGGCGGCCATGCGCAACTTCAGGAAAACCCGGGATTCGAGAACCCACAAAACCGGTAAAAGCGTCAGCTCGGATGATTTCGTAGCCGAATGTATTGCCCGGTCTGAAGAAGCCTTCAAGGAAGGCGACGAAGTGAGGGCTCTCCAGGAACTGGAAAGAGCAAAGAGACACGATCCTGACAACAAGGCAGTGAGGGTGAAAATTCTCACTGTGCGCCGCCAGATAAAAACCGATAACCTGTATGATCTTGCCCTTGCCAAGCTGCGGGACGGCGATCCGGCAACCGCGGTGAGAAATGCCAGGACGATATTCCAGGAATGGCCTTCAGCGCCTGTTCTTTCAAAGCTTCTCAAGGAAATCGAGGGGTATCAGTCCGCAGCCCCTGCGGAAGAGATCGAAGATATCGAGGAAATAGAAGAATTCGAGCTGGACGATTCCCTTGAGGAAGAATCCGTTCCCGTTCCAACCCCTGAACCCCGGAAGAAACCTGAGAAGAAGCCTGAGAAGAAGAAGGCCAGAGAGACCACTTCTCCCGCCGATGCAGCCATAACCTCCATAAGGGCGAAAATTTCCAGGAGCGATTATGCAGGGGCCCTCGCCGAAGCTAAGAAAGCCGGTAAGAACCATCCTGACAATGCAACCATAAAAGAGCTTCTCACAAGACTGGAAAGTCTTGCAGGCGAGAAGAAAACTGAAGCCGTTCCGGTTGCCGAGCCCTCTGAGAAGGCTCCCGAAAAGAAGAAGAAGTCACTGCTTCCCATAATAATCGCGGCAGCTGTAATAATTGCCCTCGTGGTCGTTATCGTTGTGGTTAAACCATTCGGAGGCGGCGGGCCGGCTGAAGAGCCGGTTACGGTTGATGTTTTCGAACCATATTCCGTTTCATTTGCGGTTGAGGGTCCCGAGAACTACTCGGTAACAATAGACGGCGAGAGTATCTCCATACTTCCCGACGGCACATTTGCCGTTGAGGGAGATTCAGAAGAGCCCAGAAGAATTGAAGTTAGAGCTTCCGGTTATGAAACCTACACCGATGAAATTGCCTTCCAGAGCGGCAGTCAGGATTCCATGGCCATATCCCTGGACACACTTGGCACAACCATGGTCCAGATCAGTTTCCAGGCGAACCTGCCGGAAGGTGATGAAGCCCCGGCTGAAGGTGCCGTAACCTGGCTTGTGGACGGGGAAGAGGCTGAATCCAGCGTAGAGCTCCCAACCGGAATACATGTTTTCCAGGCTTTGCTCGAGGGCTACAACTCAGTTCCCGAGTCGATCCTTGTTGACAGAAGCACAGCGCCTCAGCAGCTTTCGCTTACCCTTCTCTCACAGACTGAATCTCAGATAATACTCGCCCTTGGCGGAGATATTCCCGTGGCAGGGAACTTCACCATCGATGGCGAAAGGGTAGGTACCGGTGTAAGAAGGATCAGTGAGGTGCTTCCCTATGGAACCCACACCCTTGCGGTTGACGTTGAGGGATACGAAGCCTGGACAAGAACGATTACACTGGGAGAAGGCGGATACAGCGCCACCGTGGCTCCGGAGCAGATTGTTACAACGGGAAGACTTCTCATTGCGCCTGAACCATGGGCCAACGTAACCATAGACGGTTCATCCCTTGGACAGACTCCCATGGCTCCCATTGATCTCGAGGAGGGCAGCCATACGGTCCTGCTTACCAATCCGGATTATGAAGACCAGACGGTAACCGTTAATATCGTTGCAGGAGAGGACACCAGCATAAGGTACACCGCCGAAGCCGCAGCACCGGAAGGTCCCGAGATCATCGAAGAGGAACAGCCTGTTATCCCGCCGTTCCCCATATCCCAGGTGGGGCCGGAAACACCTAATCTCGCCAGACAGATGGGTGACGTGCACGGATATGTTACCCTTGAGGTTCTCGTTGGAACCGATGGTTCCGTAAGAGAAGTTACCGTGGTGAATGATGAGCTTGGTCTGGGATGCGCCGCAGCCGCACAGGCCGCGGTGAGGCAGTGGGTATTCAACCCTGCTACACAGGGCGGAGTGCCTGTTGAGCTTACAACCCAGGTTCAGGTCCGATTCGACATAGAGTAGTGCTATGTACGGAAATACAGACAGCTGGGTGCTCCATGCGGACGTTTACGGAACACCGGAGGGCTTCGAATTGTTCGTCGAGGTCCCCGGTGTCCTTCTTGAAGATATCGAACTGGAAGTAACTCCCCTTGCTCTTTTAATAAGGGGTATGAAAAGAACACCCTGCCAGGGTGCAACCGCACTGGGCATTGAGATACAGACAGGCAGATTCGAAAGGGAGATCCATCTTCCAGCCAGAGTTGATACATCCGCTGTATCTGCGGAGCTCAGATCAGGCGTGCTTCACATCAAACTCGCCCGAAAAACTCCTGTCCGCGTTTCCATTCCAGTGCAGTCAAAAGGAAACACTGATCTATGACAAAAGACGGGGACATTCCCGGAATAATACCGCTGCATGTTTTTGACGAGGGCGTACTCATGCCCTACACCATACTGCCCGTAACCGTAACTGACCCTGACATGATCGCCCTGATAGACCATGCGGTCAAGTCCGATAAAATCATCGGTATCGTGGCGGTTTCCCCGTCCGGCGAGAGGTATCGCACAGGTACAGCTGCCGGAATAATGAAACTCTACAGATTCCCGGGTGACGTTGTAAGACTTACTTTGAAGGGGCTTTACCGTTTCCGCATCCTCGAGGATATGGATATCGACGGAATACCATGCGCCAGGGTTCAGAGGCTTGTTACTTCATACCCTGAAGACTTGGAAGAACTGGAAGCCTGGAGAAGGTCCATCGAAATACAGCTGAGACAGGTTATGGAGCTTACCCCGGGCATACCCGACGAACTTCAGCTTCTTACGCTTCTTCGTGATCCGGAAAGGCTGGGATTCGTTGCAGCCAGCGGCCTGGAGGCGTCTGTATCCAGCAAGCAGCAGCTTCTGGAGGAGGACAGCATAATTCAAAGATTCAGGCTGCTTCGCGGAATGATGAACTATGAGATACAGAGGCTGAAGCTCAGGGAACACATCGAAGGCCAGGTCCGGACGGAGATGGAGCAGGATCAGAAGGAGTATTACCTGAAAGAGCAGATGAAGGTAATACAGAAAGAGCTGGGGGGATCCCAGATCAATCCGGACGTGATAGAACTTTCCGAGAAACTTCACGACAAGATACTGCCTGAATCAGCCAGAGAAGCCGCCGAGGAAGAACTGAAAAGACTGTCCAAGCTGCACCCCGGTTCTCCGGAGGCGGGAGTTGCAAGGTCCTACATCGAATGGATCCTGCAGCTGCCCTGGCTTGAAAGGACCGAAGACCGCCTGGACATAAGGGAAGCCGCCAGAATTCTTGACCAGGACCACTACGATCTCAAGGATGTGAAGGAGAGGGTTCTGGAGTTCCTCGCCGTGAGAAAACTCAATCCCCAGGGGAAAGCTCCCATTATCTGCTTCGTGGGCCCTCCCGGAGTGGGTAAGACCAGCATGGGTAAATCCATTGCCCGGGCACTGGGAAGGAAGTTCGTCAGGCTCAGCCTTGGAGGCGTCCACGATGAAGCGGAGATCCGAGGTCACAGGAAAACCTATATCGGGGCCATGCCGGGCAGGATAATACATGGTCTTAAAGAAGCCGGCACATGCAATCCCGTTTTCATGCTGGATGAAATAGACAAAATAGGAAGGGACTTCAGGGGAGACCCCACTTCGGCACTTCTCGAGGTTCTTGACCCTGAACAGAACTTTTCATTCAGAGACAATTATCTTAACACCCCCTACGATCTCAGTTCGGTGAAATTCATAACCACCGCCAATACCCTGGATACCATTCCCGGTCCCCTGCGTGACAGGATGGAGATAATCAGAATTCCCGGATACACTGAGGACGACAAGATACAGATAGCGAAAAGATATCTTGTGAAGAGGCAGGTTGAACGCACAGGCCTTTCAGGCAATCTCATAAGATTCCGTGAAAGCGGCTTGCGCTGCCTGGTCAAACGCTACACCCGTGAAGCAGGTGTAAGGGAGCTGGAGAGAAAGATAGGTTCTATCTGCAGGAAGAGGGCCGTCAGCGCAGCAGAGGGGGATGATAAGCTTGTTACCGTAACCGAATCCACCGTTCCCGACTATCTAGGTTCATGGAAATTCACCAGGGAAATGTGTCTTCCGGAACCTGCGGTGGGGGTTTCCACCGGTCTTGCCTGGACCGCTGTGGGCGGAGAGATACTCATGATAGAGACCCTCCTTGTTCCCGGAACGGGGAAACTCACCCTTACCGGCCAGCTTGGGGATGTGATGAAGGAGTCGGCTCAGGCTGCACTCAGCTGGATTAAAACAAGATATCCAGACGAGATACGGGACATTTCCAGCATTGACATCCATCTTCACGTTCCAGCAGGTGCCACTCCCAAGGACGGTCCTTCCGCGGGACTTGCAATTACCGCCTCCATACTCAGTGCCCTTACCGGAAGGCCTGTGCGTAACAAAACCGCAGTCACCGGAGAGATAACCCTCAGGGGAACCGTTCTTCCTGTGGGAGGTGTAAAGGAAAAAGTGCTGGGTGCACTTTCTGCGGGTATAGAGAAGGTAGTTCTGCCCATGGAGAACACCAGGGACCTCGAGGACGTTCCCGAAGCCCAGAGGAATGCTTTGCAGTTCTTTCCTGTTTCCCGTATAGAAGAGGCAATGGAACACCTCATCGTCGGAGGTAAATGATGCGGAAAATGAAGATACTGGCGGTTCTCGCCTTCATTGCTTCAGCAGGATGCTTCAAAGGTACCGGAGATATGCTGGTCTGCGCAGACGGTTCAGTGATCGAAGGAACCCTTGAGAGCATTTCCTCGGGCAGGGCGGTTTTCAGCACCGGAACCGTGGAAACAGGCGGCACCGGCCTAATATGGCTTTTAGATGGAGAGACCCGTTCAGGGGAAATAGCTTACGACGGCGAAGAGTTCAGAGCAGGTTCAGTTAGTATCCCCTCTGATTCGGTTCTGGTGATTATCTGGGGTAATGTTGATCTTAGCACCGGTGTTTTCCAGGTTGACGCCGCCGAACACTGGCAGGATACCGGAATCGAGCTTGAACAGGGTGAAATGCTCAGTATTCGAGCAGAAGGTACGGTGGTAACCGAAACCGGAACTTCCACACCCGGGGGCCAGAACAAGTATTCCTCTTCGGTGGCCCTTGCCCCGGGAGCCACTTCAGGGCAGCTTGTTTACAGGATCGGCCAAGAGGGAGCTCCTGTGGCGGCAGGCGCCTGCTGGGTGGGGGAATCCCCCGGTACAGGCACTCTTCAGCTTGCGGTAAACGTGCCTGTTGATGAAAGTATCAGGGCGGCAGGAATCTATACGGTGCGCGTCTCTGCTGGCGGAAACGGCAGGCAGCCGGGTACAGCAGCATTTTATCCCGCTTCAAGGTAAAAACATGCAGGTTGACTTTCACAGGTCTCTGAGTTTAGAATTTATGAAGTTATGATATTAGTGATTACAGTTTCTCAAGAGCTGGAGGTGAACCGGTGAAAAATGCACTGTTCGTTATGATGGCACTTATTGCGGCTGCTTCACAGGCCGGTGTCTATGAGGTGGGTTACGGTGATACGTTGTGGGATCTTTCTATCTGGTTTTACGGTACACCGGAGAAGTGGACCGATATACTGAATGCCAATCCCGACCTTCGTGGTGCTGAGTATCTCGTTCCCGGAATGGTTCTGCAGATACCGGATGTTTCCATGGGTTTGGTTGACCCGGGTGTAAGCGGTTACACCACTCAGATCCCTGAGGGTGCCGTTGTTATAAGATCCAGCGAAGCAATTCTTTCCCGCCTTCAGAGGGAGGCTGCGGGTTATGTAACCTATGCACCCTTCGCCCCACTGGGATACATCATTGAGACCAATGCCGAGGAAGAGGGCGTATACAGGCATGACACAGCCCTTCCAGGCGACATTGTCGAATTGGATATAGGCGCAAATGAAGGTATAGAGGAAGGAAGGGTTTACCATATTCTGAGACCCGGTGAGAGGGTGGAGGATCCTGAAACGGGCAATGCCGGCACCATCATCAGAGTGGCCGGTGTCTGCAGGGTGACCCAGACAACTCCTTCCACATCGATCGCAAAGCTGGAGCACGGTTATCTTCCTGTTCAGGAGGGCGATGCAGTAGTTCCATACCAGGCGGCTGGGGATATCTGGATCAATAACGAGCCCAGCACGGATCACGGTTCCCTGTGGGTCCTTGGTTTCAGGGACCCTGACAGAACCACCGGATATACCTACGATGTGGTTTACCTCAGCGCCGGAGACCAGCAGGGAATAGAGCCCGGAGACGTTTTCACAGCCTATGCTGCAGGTACACAGATTCAGGATGAAAACGATAACTGGATCTCCACCGCCGAGCTTCCAATTGCTGACCTGGTGGTTCTTACCACCGAGTCGAGAAGCTGTTCAGCGCTGATAGTAAGCTCCAGAACTCCAAATATGATAGGGATCGGAGACAGGCTGTTCCTTACCAGAAGCCAGACAGACTGATTACAGGGGTAATAGTTTGGCCTTCAAGATAGTTCTCAGGGGTGAAGAACCCTCAGGAAGAATGCTGGCCCTGTTGTGCGCAAGAACGGGAGACACCATCGATCGTGTGAGGCAGTCTCTTCGGCTGTCCGACGGACTCACTCTGGTTGAGGGGCTTTCCAGGGACAGGGCCGACGAAATTCTGGCTTCACTGCCCGCAGACGGATCCGTGGAAATTTCAGTTCAGAGGGAAGTTGATTCCTGGGTGGCCGTTCTCATGGGATACAGACCCGGAAGCCGCGGCAGGCTGAGGGTTGCCCTTCAGAAAATGAGCAGATTGTCCACCGAAGAAGTCATACACTTCCTGGCCAGTATCCCCGTGGCGCTGAAAGCGGGTATTACCCGGAAAACAGCTGAAACCATCAAGGAAATTCTAGAACGGGAGGGCGGTATAATTGAGATACGCCCTCACACAGGAATTCCCGATGCCGAAGCCGGTGCTCCCCGGGATATTCCTTCCCCTTCCGGGGAATCTTCAGAGGAAAAGGTTTCGCATGATCAGGTTCTGTTCGAGCCTCCGGGCAGTGAACCGGACATTCCCCCCCTGGTGGAGGAGATAGCTGCTTCCCTGAAGCCCGTCATGAATGTTAAACCTCCCCCCGAATTCAGCTTCACGCCTCCGGAGAAAGAAGCTGTTTCCGCTCCGCCTCTACCTGATCAGGATGATGAGTTCGGGGATTTTCCCTCAGCGCCATATCCTTTCAAGTTCACGATACCTGCCCGGCCAATTCCTTCACCGGTTCATTCCAGTGCGGATGAAGGACCTCCCGGGGTCACGGAAGATGCGCGTGTGGTTCCTATTTACCTTCATCCTGTGGCACAGGAGCAGAAGGAAAGGGTTTGCAGAGTACTTACGGAGTCACTGGGCATAACTAGCGAACGGGGTATGCAACTTGTTGATCAGGCACCGGTTGCGGTGTGGGCATGCGGAGAGAGACTGAATGCCCTCGTGGCCCTTCGCGGGCTTTCAGAGAAGGGTGTACCGGTATCTCTTTTTCCCGGCAGCAGTGAAAAGCACGAAGAACCGCATGATAGATCCTTTTTTGGCTGGATGAATGGAAACCAGTGAACTCATCGATTCCTTCCTTACCTACTCGGTTCTCGCCAGGGGACTCTCCCCTAACACTGTAAATGCATACAGCAGAGACCTTCTTGAGGCAGAAGAGTTCCTCGGAGAACTGATAGAGGCTGATTCCATTCGTCTCACAGAGTGGATCCACCACCTGTCTCGAAACGGACGCAAAGCATCCACTATCGCTAGAAAGCTTTCATCCATAAGATCCTTCTATTCGTGGCTTCAGGAAACCGGGCAAATTCACTGCAACCCCGCTTCCAGGCTTCACACTCCGGCGGGAACACGGAAGATGCCCCATGCTCTGCCGGTTGAGAGCGTTTCCGCGATGATCGAGGTCTGGAAGGGTGATACCGCACTCTCGGCAAGAAACAGAGCCCTCATGGAGACCGCCTACGGCTCAGGACTCCGGGAGGGTGAGCTGATAGCACTTACCCTGGACCGTCTCAATCTTGATGACAAGTGGGTAAGACCTCTGGGGAAGGGTTCAAAGGAACGCATGGTTCCAATGAGTGAGCCATCGGTTCACTGGCTTGGCATATACATCGACAGCTGGAGGAACTCACTGAGATCATCCGGGTCGGGGAAGACCGTTTTCCTAACGAGAAACGGCAACCCTCTGTCCAGAATGACGGTCTGGAATATTGTCAGCACCTCGGGACTGAAGGCCGGGATTACCCGTGGGGTTCATCCTCACACCCTCAGGCATTCCTTTGCCACTCATCTTCTTGAGGGAGGAGCCGGACTCAGGGTGGTTCAGGAGCTTCTGGGTCACTCTGACATCAGGACCACGGAGATTTATACTTCAGTGAGCAGAAAAATGCTTTCAGAAGCAGTGAGGAAGTATCATCCAAGGGGGAAAGAATCCTGGTAAAGTTTCCGGTAAGGATCAGTGAGCTCGAAGACCTGGAGGTTCTTTTCAGAAGGACAGCGAACAGGTCGGCCAGCGGAAGGAATGCCGTCAGGGTGCCCCAGCTGCCAAGGCTCAGGCAGATCACCTCTGACATTTCCAGGACAGCGTCAGGAGAAAGGGTGAGAGAGATATACAGACAGGTTAATCTATGGACCGATGAATCCGTATCCAGCTCCTTTCTCCCCGGGCAGGGAGCTTCTGCACTGCTGGAGGCGTGCGCGGGGGAAGCTTCCGCAATTCTTGAACTTGGATACAGACGTGAGGACGGAATAGATTTTATCACCTCGATGCCGGAACCCCACAGGAATCCTGTAAGACCGGTTACCCAGATTCGAGCGGCGATGCATCATCTCGGCGGTGACATGCAGCTCTTCAGGGATCTGGTGGAGCGACCTGATTCATCTTCACAGCAGCTGAAGCTTGTTTTCTCCTCATGGCCCCTGGGCGGAAGACTGCCGGATGCCTGGAGACCCGGTGAGGAGATAATGTCGCTTCACCTTCAGGTGGATCAGGCCTCGGTACCCATAGTGGTTTCATTCAGCAGGAAACTTCTTGGATATGCGGCACTTTGTGTCTGGGATCAGGCCGTGAGCCTTTCCCGGGAAAGGAAAACCGCTGAACTGATTCACCACTCATTCAAGGCATTTGCCCGGGAGTTCCCGGATTTTGTCAGCTGAGTTCAATCCTATTATCGTATAAGCTTCCAGTTTCACATTCAATGACTTTACCCATTTGAGAGGCGGGTCTTCTGGTGAGTTCAGTAGTTATTGCGGTTTTCGCCCTTTTCACCGTTATTCTTCCCGATGCGGGGAATGTTCCCGGATTAAGCGGCGAGGCAGAAGTTGAAGGTGCTGTTATCGACGGAAGCTCCTGGCTGAGAATTCTGGAAACTGATTACGCGGTTCTTCAGGTCTCCGTTGACCCCCCGTCTCCCATGACCGCCTATGATGATCAGGGAGATCCAATGGTGGTGTCTCCAGACGGTTCTCCCATGGTTCTCTCCGCATACAGCGACTATTGGTTCTGGATAAAGGCCGACCACGATAACGCTGTGTTTACCGTGGAGTACGTAGAGCCTTCGGACCTGGAGGGTAATACAGTGTCTTCAGGGCTCTCTTCGGCGGAGATGGCAGAAATCTGGACCTTCGTACCGGATGAGGACGGGAAATGGAATTTCTTTCTCCGGGGAACCGATGAGAACACCGACCTGGATCTGGAGATCTATTCCGCCGAAAACAACCTTTTAGCGGGAAGCTACAGTGTCAATTCCACCGAAAAACTGTCCATGAACCTTCTCTCTGGTGAAAACGTTCAGGTGATGGTATCCAGATACAACAAGGGAGGAACCGGTGAATACTCCCTTGAAATGGTAAGAGCAGGAGATTTCCCCGTTCTTGAAACCGGCATGACCGGAGACGCAATACAGGGAAATGTTCAGAGGTACATGCTTCCTGCCCTGCAGGAAGATACGTTCCTGGAGCTTTCCTTCCGGGAAGAGGGAGATCTGGACATCTATGTCACCGACCTGGAAGGTAACGACATCTGCTCATCATCCACCTATTTCTATTCCGAGGGTGTTCTGCTGGAAGCCGGTGTTTCAGGTATAGTCGAGATATACCCCTATGACACGGGCGAGGACCTTGATTCATTCCCCTGGACCGTTTTTATGAGCGGTCTTTCCGGTGAACTGTCAACGGACTCGAAGACTCTTGTGCAGACAGGTTACGGTCAGTCCACACTTCTTGGATTTACAGCCCCCTCTTCGGGCTTTTACACCATTTCAGCCGTGTTTGACAAGCTCAGAGACGGCGACTTAAGGCTTTTCGACGACTTCGGTGAGCCTGCGGTTTTCCTTTCCACTGAGAGAGGAGATGAAGGTTTTTCTTTCTGGATAGACGGAGGAAGCAAAGTATGGATCGTTCCCTGCTTCATAAATCCATCCAGCGGAGGGGCCTGCGAGGTATCAGTTTCACCTTCTGATTCAGAGGTGCTCACAGGGCTGGTTCACGGCAGAATAGATGATACCACAGGTTCCCGGGATTACTACACCGTAAGGGGTGAGGCTGGAACCACCCTCGTGGTGGAACTTCGCGGTGATCAGATGGATTTCGATCTTGACATGCTTGTCAGCGGCCCGGGTTATGTACTGCAGGCCGAAGGAGGCTTGAGCAATACCGACAGTGCAGCCGATGAAGCGGTGACTTTATACTGCAGGGAGGATGCTTATTACGGAATTACCGTTTACTCCTACGAAAGAAACGGCGAGGGAACCTATACCCTGGAAGCAGAAAGGATCCCCGCTGAAAGGCTCGCTCCGGGAGATCCGTCCCCCGAGACCTGGGCGGTGGTGGCAGGTATCAGCGGATACCAGTCACGGGCGGACATTCTGTCCCGGGCAAGCATGGACGCAATTGAAATGTACCGTTTTCTCCGGGACGAGCAGGGAACCGATCCGGATCACATGATACTTCTGGTGGACGCAGAGGCCACCTCATCCATGTTCAGAAATGCCATTGGAGACATATCGAGAAGAGCGGGATCCGAAGACAGACTTGTGGTTTTTTACAGCGGCCACGGTTCTCAGGAGGCTCCCGGTTCCGGCGGGGCTGAAGAGGACGACGGGATGAACGAGGTTCTGTGTTTCTATGACGAAGACCTGAATGACGATACCATCAGAGAACTCCTGGCTGAGTTTCCCGGATACTGCTATCTCTTCGCGGACGCATGTCACTCCGGGGGACTTGTCAACGATTTTTCACAGGATGACGGAATTCTGATCTTAACCGCTGCAAGGGAAGACAAATCAGTAAGCGAACGGATACTTACTCCCATTCTCCTGGAGGCTTCCAGGGGAGCGGCGGATTCCAACGGAGACGGTAAAATCACCGCAGGCGAGCTGGTCTCCCATGTGGACGGAATGCTTGCAAGAATTTGTCCCGTGTGTGATGCGGTGGTAGACGAGGGGATGGCAGAATGCCCTGAATGCGGAACGGTACTGAAGGGTGAGTACCGCATTCCCCGTCCTGAGCAGGGATTATATCTGCCTGTAGATCATCAGGTATGGAATTAGGAGAAGTTATGGTTACAGAAGATAACGCACACGATCTGCACCCTCTGGAAAAGTCCCTTCTGGAATGGCTTGTGGATAATTCACCATCCAGTGATGCCCGGTCCATTCTGGGAACGGGCATGGATGAAGGTTCATACAGAAGAGCCGTCCAATGGCTTTTATCAAGGGAGCTGGCAGATCCGGTCAGCAGCATATCGAAGGTTGAAGTGGAACTGGGACCCCTGGGAAAAGAAAATCTGAAGAAGGGTACCACTCCGGAGCTTGCCCTGCTGGAAGCTTTGAAGGAGGGTGCAAGGGATCTTCCGGAAATACAGAAGAACGAAGTTTTCGACCGGGGCCGCTGGGGCAGCGCAATGGGTGCTCTCCTGAAAGGCGGAATAATAGCAAAGGGAGCAGAGGGTCTTAGTGTAAAGGACCCCACCGGAGGAGTCTTTGGAAGGATCTGGCATGACGTATACATTCCCCTGTCCCAAAGTGATTCCATTCCCTTAAGCATTCTGGATGATGAAGTGTCGGAGGCTGTATCCGCACGTGCCCCTAAGCGGGGAAAATCCAGGGCTGAATTCATCCAGAACGAAACCACTGAAAACACCCTGGCAATAACGGAAAAGGGTAAAAGGGCCCTCTCCATGTCAGCAGGAAAGGTAACCATCGGCAAACTCACCAGGGAGATAATGACTTCCGGCCAGTGGAGGAAAGGTACCTTCAGGCGCTACCAGGTCGACATCCCCCCGGCAAGGATTCACACGGGAAGGCTCCATCCCTACGGTATTTTCCTGGACACCGTTCGTGACAAACTTCAGGCAATGGGATTTTCAGAGATGAAGGGATCCCTTGCAGAGAACGAATTCTGGAACAACGACGCTCTTTTCATGCCCCAGTTTCATCCTGCCAGGGACATCCATGATGCCTACTACCTTGAGGAGGGGGTAACCGTTGACCCTCCGGACACCAGAACGGGAGAACTGGTCAAGGCAGCCCATGAAGACGGCGGTGAGACCGGCGGCAGAGGATGGGAATACACCTTTGACTGGGACAGGTCTCTTCAGGCAATCATGCGTTCCCAGGGAACCGCCCTTTCTGCAAGAACCCTTGGTTCCAATCCTGATATTCCCGGGAAGTACTTCGGTATAGCAAAGTGTTTCCGGTACGACCAGGTGGATGCCACCCACCTTCCCGATTTCTATCAGGTGGAGGGAATAGTCCTCGGGGAACATATCAATCTGAAGCATCTGCTGGGGCTTCTCAAGCTCTTTGCCACTGAGGTTGCAGGGGCAACCGACTACAAATTCGTTCCAGCCTACTTCCCCTTTACCGAGCCCTCGGTGGAGATACACATCAAACACCCCACACTGGGCTGGTTCGAGATGGGTGGAGCAGGTCTTTTCAGGAGGGAAGTGTGTCAGCCCATGGGAATTGACGTTCCGGTAATAGCCTGGGGACTGGGGCTGGACAGAATGGCCCTCATGGCTTTGAACCTGTCAGACATCAGGGATCTTCTAACCCCGGACCTGGGCAGGCTCAGGGGAATGGCCGTTAAGCCCGAACAGCTCCTTGGAGGTGGAAAGCATGCCTAAGATCGAAATACCCCTGAAGGATTTTCTCTCGCTTGCGAAGCTTGATTCCTCTGAGGGTCTCGAGGAAAAACTGGAACCCCTCAAAGCGGAACTGGACGGTCTGGACGAAAACACCGTAAAAATAGAGCTCAATGACACCAACAGACCCGATCTCTGGACAGCGGAGGGTGTGGCCAGGGCACTGAGGTGTTACCGGGGTTTCCAGGCTGAAGAACACCTGAAGGACATGGGTGAGCCAGAGAAATTCATAGAGGTAAGCGAAGACCTGAGTAACATCAGACCCTTCATTGCCGCATTCACGGCAACGGGATGGACTGTGGACGACGAGGGTCTTCTTGCGCTGATCGCCGCCCAGGAGAAACTGGCTGCCAGCTTCGGCAGGGAAAGGAAGACCGCGGCCATTGGATTCTACTCCCTTGAGGGGATAAGTTTCCCTGTAAGCTACCGTACCGAGTCTCCTGCCACTTCATTCCATCCCCTGGGTGAGGAATCGGAAATGAATCTCCGGGAGATTCTTACGAAAACCGAGGCCGGGATAAAGTATGCGGGGCTGCTTCAGGGATTGACAAGGTATCCCATACTCAGGGACAATGCCGGCCGGATCCTTTCTTTTCCGCCGGTTCTGAACAGCCACACCACAGGCAGGGTTATTCCGGGCCAATCCGCCCTTTTCTGCGAAGTAACGGGAACCGACTGGCATACAGTGAACCTTACTGCAACGATCCTTGCCTGCAACCTAGAGGACAGGGGAGCGGTTATCGAACCTGTGGAGGTGCGCTACAGCCAGATGGAAGACACTGTTACTCCCATTGTATACAGTGACACTCTCACCGCAGGTCTGGATGACATCTCAGCGGTTCTCGGGGAAGATGCCAAAAAGCTTCCTCTGAAGAAACTTCTGGGCAGAATGGACTATTCAGGAATAAAGATTTCAGGCAGCAGTGTAACCGCTGTGATGCCGCCGTACAGAAGAGACGGGATCCACCCCATGGATCTCATCGAGGACATAGCCATAGCAGTCGGTCTTAACAGTATAGAGCCTGTTCTGCCCTCTGAATACACGGTTGGTTCAGCTGCCCCGGTGGAGCTTCTTGCAAGAGCCGTGAAAAGTCTTCTTCTGGGAGTCGGCTGTGAAGAGATTCTCCGGCCGGTTCTCACCAGCAGAGAAAAGATAAAGGGCCTGACACGAACCCCTGAGGATCCCATTGCCATTAAGAATCCCATGACGGCCGAGTACGGTGTGGTGTCCAACACCCTTCTTCCCGCTCTGCTCGAAGTGGAGTCCGTAAGCGGTCACGCCGCTTTCCCCCACAGGATCTTTACCATTGGGGAGGTACTCAGAAGATCTCAGGAGGATGTCTGCAGAACGGAGATCAACCTTGCGGTCACCGCAGGAGACTCGGACTTCGGGGCAGTTCATTCCATCCTTGGCATTCTCTGTCATTTCCGGAGCCTGCCACTGACCCTTGGTGAAACCGGAGATCCCAGGTTCATTCCCGGCAGGAGCGCAGAGATCCTCATCAAAGGTCAGAAAGCGGGAATAATTGGCGAGTTTCACCCTGAAGTTCTTGAAGCCTGGGGGATTACGGTTCCCGTTGCAGGTTTCGAACTGCTTCTGGAAAGGCTGGAGTAAAACTGCCGGGATTCAAGCTTAAAGCACCATTCAAACCGTCAGGTGACCAGCCGGGGGCCATAGAGAGCATAACAGGCGGTTTCAGGGCAGGCTATGAATGGCAGACCCTCCTGGGGGTCACCGGTTCCGGAAAAACCTTTACCATGGCATCCGTCATCGAGAGGATGAACCTGCCGGTCCTTGTGATCAGTCACAACAAGACCCTGGCCGCCCAGCTGTTCGGCGAGCTGTCCGGATTCTTTCCGGAAAATGCTGTTGAGTATTTCGTCAGCTACTACGATTACTACCAGCCTGAAGCATATCTTCCTGCCAGGGACATGTTCATCGAAAAGGACGCAAGCCTTAACGAGGAACTGGACAGACTTCGTCTGAGGGCCACCGCAAGCCTTCTTAGCAGGAAGGATGTAATCGTGGTTGCTTCGGTGAGCTGTCTGTACGGTCTGGGTAATCCCGTGGATTTCATAAACACGGGTTTTCGTCTGAAGACCGGTGATTCCATATCCCGTGACCTGCTTCTGATGAAGCTTGTGGGAATGCAGTACAGAAGGAATGACGTTGCCCTGGCAAGGGGTTATTTCCGGGTTAGAGGAGACATAATCGACCTGGTTCCCTCCTATTCCAGCAGCGGTGTCCGCATAGAATTTTTCGGCAACACACTTGAGTCCATAAGAAGAATGGACCACCTGACCGGTCATATTCTGGAGTCCATGGATGAAACACTGATCTTCCCCGCCAAGCATTTCGTTACAGGGGAGAAGAAGCTTAACCTGGCCATGGGCAGAATCAGGGAGGAGCTTGAAAAGAGGCTCCTGGAACTGAGAGCGGAAGGCAGAATGCTTGAAGCCCACAGACTTCAGTCCAGAACCCTTTACGATCTGGAGATGATGGGGGAAACGGGATACTGCTCCGGAATAGAGAACTACAGCAGACACATCGAGGGAAGGGAGCTGGGCCAGAGACCTTCCTGCCTTCTGGACTACTTTCCCGAGGACTACCTTGTTTTCATAGACGAAAGTCACAGGACCCTGCCTCAGATAAGGGGAATGTACAGGGGAGACAGGTCAAGGAAGGAAACCCTGGTGGTTCATGGATTCAGGCTCCCCTCGGCACTGGACAACCGGCCTTTGTTCCTGGAGGAGTTCGAGGACATAACAGGCAGAAAACTCTGCATGTCGGCCACACCCGCCGATTATGAGATGGAGAAGTCTCAACTGGTCACCGAGCAGATAGTAAGACCCACTGGTCTTATCGATCCCGAGATCGAGGTCAGACCCGCCGAAGGCCAGGTGGATGATCTTGTGGAACAGATAAGACAGGCCACTGAAAAGGGTGGAAGGGTACTGGTTACCACTCTTACGAAGAAGATGGCGGAGGAGCTCACAGGGTACCTCACCGGACTTATGCTGCGCACCAGATACATACACAGCGAAATAGATGCGCTGGAGCGGGTTTCCATTCTAAGAGAACTCCGGCTGGCCGAGTTCGATGTGCTGGTGGGAGTTAACCTGCTGAGGGAGGGTCTGGACCTTCCCGAGGTAACCCTGGTTGCAGTTATGGATGCGGACAAGGAAGGTTTTCTCCGTTCCAGAACAAGTCTCGTTCAGACAGCAGGACGGGCGGCCAGAAACAATGTGGGTAAGGTTCTTTTCTATGCGGATAAAGTAACCGATTCCATGGCCTATGCCATAGAGGAAACCCGCAGGCGCAGGCTGATCCAGCTTGAATACAACAGGGAACACGGTATTACACCGGAAACGGTGAAGAAAACCAGGGAAGAGATAATCAGGTCCACCGGGATAGCGGATATCATGGGGAAGACCTCGGCCGGCAAGTCGGGCAAACCGGCTGAATACAACGGAGAAAGCATAGTGGACCTTGAACGCAGAATGATGGAAGCTGCTGATAAACTTGAATTTGAAGAGGCGGCAAGACTCAGGGATATCATGAGGAAACTCATGGGTGAGAAACAGTGAAATCCCATTTCATGGGACTTGACATGGGTTTCCGCAGGCAGAATGTTTCAGTCGTGACAAGGAAATGTCAGGGGTTCGTGCTACTCAAACACAGAAGAAAGGAGAGTCATGAAGAAGGCGATAGCAGTTCTTGCTGTACTTTCACTTGCAGCTTTTGCAGGTCAGATGGCCGTTAATCTCGGTCCTATGCCTCAGAAAGATGCTGATTGGCTCGTGTACGACGACGGTTCACCCAAGTGGCTCACATGGGGCGGAACCTACAGAGGTGTCTGGTTCAACATCGAGGATTTCATTCCCGGTGCAGCTGACGGACAGCTCTTGGAATCTGAGTTCTGGTTCTACCACCACCCAAGTCATCCCTGGGACACCAGTGATGTTTACCTCGAGATCTGGGACGGCGACGCAATGGGCCCCACAGCTCAGGTGGATCAGACCATGATAACAGCTCTTCACTATGCTCCTGTATATGGTGAATACGACCCTGCAGCTGCTGTTGGACCCAACTTCTGGGCACTTGCCAACACCGAGATGAGCGCAGGCGGCTGGCCTTCGGTCCTCGGCGACGGAAACACCCCGGGCTCCAGTTTCCATAGTTTCTACAGCGATGACTTCATCGTTTGGGAACCTTGGGACATTGGCGGATCCTGCAACTACTTCATATCCGTTCTCTGGGATCCCGCATCCTTCGACAACACCACATGGGGTTCACTCAAGGCCACATTCTAGGTCTTAAGTACGCAAGAATTAAAGGGTCGGCCTTCGGGCCGGCCCTTTTTCCATAGCCAGTTATCCCTTATCATCAGTTTGTATACAGGGATGAGACAGATAAAGGGAGATGTTGTGAAATACCTGGCCCTCATTATCGTTTCGGCTGCATTCGCGGGAAACATTCCCATAAATCCCGGACCCGCGGATGATGACGGTATCTGGTTGAAATACCACGATGGAACACCGGCCTGGTGCTCATGGGACGGCGTTTACAGAGGTGTGTGGTTCAATGTGTGGGATTTCTATCCCGGAGCCACGGTGAATTTTGTGGAGCAGACAGCCTTCTGGTTCTACCACCACGTAAGCTACCCCTGGGACACAAGCGATGTTTACGTTGAAGTCTGGAACGGTGATGCCCAGGGTCCTGTAGTTCAACTCGAACAGACCATGGTGACAGCCGTTCACTATGCGCCAGTTTACGTTGAACACTTTCCTGAGCTCATTGTTGAAGCTGACTTCTGGCCACTTGTAAACACCGAATTGAGTGCCGGAGGCTGGCCCTCGGTGCCCGGCGACGGAGGTCAGAGCGGCTCAGCCCACAGTTTCTACAGCAACGATTTCATCAACTGGCAGCCCTGGAACCCCGCTGGGATCTGCAACTATTTCATGGCGGTAGATTGGGTTGGCTGGAGACTGGAAGGAACCACCTGGGGATCCATCAAGTCTTCTTTCTAGATCTTTCCCGGTTAAGAATCATCTGCTGCTCCTCTCATATTAACGGAGCAATCCCGCATTTTTGTATCTTTGCCCCATGAGTGTGATAGTTGCAAGGACCGCAGGATTCTGCTGGGGAGTAAGAAGAGCCGTTGACAGGGTTGTCACCGAGATCAAGAAGGGTGATGCCCCTTTTCGCGTTTACGGCCCTTTGGTTCATAATCCGCAGGTAATAGAAGCTCTCCGCGACAGGGGTGTGGCAACCTGCTCCGAGCCATGGGACGAATCAGGTGGAACACTGTTCCTTAGAACCCACGGGGTCACCGTTGAGGAGAGGGAAAGACTGCTTAAGCTGAACCTCAGCCTCAAGGACCTTACCTGTCCCAGGGTGGGCAGAGCTTTGTCCATTTCAGGGAAAAGGGCTTCACAGGGTTACGACGTACTTATTTTCGGAGATCCCGGGCACCATGAGGTCAAGGCCATTCTCTCTGCCTCCGGGAAATCCGGAAGAGTAATATCGTCGGTGGATGAGGTTAAGGACCTTCCTCCCTTCGAGAAGCCTTTTCTGCTATCCCAGACCACACAGAATACCGAGGAGTTCGAGATCCTGCTGGAAGAACTACGCAGAAGATGGCCGGACATAGAATACGCCAACACCATCTGTGATTCCACTTCCAGAAGGCAGAAGGAACTTCGCGAGCTTGTGGGGAAGGTGGACGCCGTTGTGATAGTGGGCGGAAACAACAGTGCAAATACCGGAAGGCTCGCGTCCATCGCCGGAGAAACCGGGCTGCCGGTTTTCAGGGTGGAAACCCACGATGAACTTGATGCCGAAGCTTTGTCACATTTCAAGCGAGTGCTTCTTTCCGCCGGGGCATCCACTCCCGAGTGGAGCATAAGGAAGGTTCGGGAGAGGCTCCTTGAGATCCAGGGACAGTCCACCCGCGCCGGCTGGATAAGGAATGCGTTCAGGAACCTGGTTTTCAGCGGAACCCACATTCCACTGATCGCCCTTGTGATCGCCCTCGCCCAGGGAGCCACCATAGGGGGCAGCGGCTGGGCCCGTGCGGGTCTGGCGGCGGGTTTTCTTTTGTGGAGTTTCACCAACTTCACAGCGGTGCTGGAATGCCGCAGGGTAAGCATGACAAGCCAGAAAAGGCAGGAGTTCATAAGGAACCACGAAGGATTGATGCTGATTACAGCAGCCCTGGGACTTTTAGCGGCTATTGGTGTTTCCTGGGGTTTGGGTTCAGTATGGATGGCATGGACCGTGGCCGCTGTGCTTTCCTGTTTGCTGTATGCCCTGCCCCTTATTCGTGAGAACCAGTTCTTCGATCTTCTTCGCCGTATTCCCGGGTCCCGGGAGATACTTTTCACCCTTGCCTGGAGTTTTCTGGTCTGCGTTCTTCCTGCGGTGGCCCTGGCGGGGATGGAATTCGGACTCCGGCTTCTCGTATGGCCCTTTTCCCTGGCCCTGCTTTTTTTCGCAAGGTCACTTCTTATAGATCTTGTGGATCTTCAGGGGGATGCTCTTCTGGGGATGGATACGCTTCCACTGCATCTTGGCGCTGCCAGGTGCAGGATCATCCTTCTTACCGCTGCGGCTACTGCCGCTGTGGTTCATATGGCAGCAGTGTATCTGGGCGGACTTCCTCTGTGTGCCGGGGGTTTCGTACTGGCTCCGGTGCTTCTTGCCTTCGCCTATCTTTTTCTTGAAAGAAAGCCGTTTCCGTCGGAACTCTGGGTCAGGGTGCTATCCGACGGCAGTCTTCTTCTAGCAGGGCTTGTACCCTATGTTCTTTGCAGTATTCAGGGAGAGTTATGAGAAGAATTGAAGGAATTATATTAGCAGGTGTGCTGATGCTTGCCGGCTGCGGCGAGACCGTGGTTGAAGAAACGGCTCCCCCGTCCGCAGGGTTTTCCGGCTCCAATCCTTTCCAGTCGGTTACGGTCACTGGAAGTGTCGTTAACCTTCGTCAGGGGCCCGGGACGCAATACGCAGTGGTGGGTTCAGCAAGTTCAGGAGACACCCTGCTCGTAACCGGGGAAGCTCCGGACTGGTACCGTATATACGTTCCTGAAAAATCCCTGTTCGCATGGATTTATTCACCGCTTACTTCAGGCACTGAAATGCCAGGCCGGGAGGGGAATCAATGATAGAGAGATATGCAATACCGGAGATGACGGAGATCTGGACCACCCGGGCCAGGTATTCCCGCTGGCTGGAAATAGAGATACTTGCAGTGGAGGCCAGGGCGGATTCCGGTCTGGTACCTGACGAAGACCTTGCCCTTATCAGGGAAAAGGCCTCCTTCGACGTGGACAGGGTTAATGAGATCGAAGCCGTAACAAGGCACGATGTCATTGCCTTTCTCACATCAGTTTCTGAATCTCTGGGGTCTGAGAGCAGACACATTCACTACGGAATGACCTCCAGCGATATACTGGACACATGTCTGGCCATGCAGATCAGGGATTCCGGGAAGCTCATTACCGCTGAACTTGAAAAATACGGTGCCGCCCTGGCAGAACTGGTTAACAGAACAAGGGGAATCGTGTGCATGGGCAGAACCCATGGCATGAACGCCGAACCCACAACGCTTGCACTTAAGTTTGCAGGTCATTATTCCGAGTTCCTCAGATGCAGGAAGAGACTTCGCGAGGCACTTGAATCCTCCTGTGTGGGAACCATCTCCGGCGCAGTGGGAACCTTTGCCTACCTGGACCCTTCCGTTGAGGAATATGTGTGCGGGAAGCTGGGTCTCGGTGTGGAAGAAGTTCCCACACAGGTGGTGGCCCGGGACAGGCATGCCCAGTTCCTCTATGCTCTTGCTGCAATAGGCGGGGCAATGGAAAGGTTCGCCACCGAATGCCGTCATCTCCAGAGGACTGAAGTTGGAGAGGTTGAGGAGCGATTCGGCAAGGGGCAGAAGGGTTCAAGCGCAATGCCCCACAAGAGGAATCCCATCGTGGGTGAAAGGCTGTGCGGCCTTGCCAGACTGCTCCGGGGATACCTTCAGGTGGGGCTGGAGAACACCCCCCTCTGGCACGAGAGGGACATAAGCCATTCCGCTGCGGAGAGGTTCGTGTTCCCCGATGCATGCGGGGTTGCCCTCTACGGTCTTCGCAAAGCGTCGGAGCTTGCCGGTGGCCTCAGGATATTCCCACAGGCGGTTGCACTGAACGTGGAGAAGGCCGGGGACAGGTACTTTTCCCAGGCTGTAATGCTTTCGCTGGTCAGGCACGGGCTCACAAGGGAAGATGCATATGCAGCGGTTCAGTCCATTGCCATGCAGGCCATGGAGAAGGGGACCTCATTCGCAGTTGCGGCAAAGAACGATGAAAAAGTATCAGGGGTTGTTCCCGAGGAGGAACTTGGCAATATCTGTACCATAGACAATCATCTGCGAAACGAGAATTATCTGCTTTCCAGGCTTGGCCTGGACCGATAGGAGTTACGCGGGAAGGGGGAAACATGATTGTTGGTCTGGTGGCAGGATTTCTCATTGGGGGAATTGCGGTCTGGCTGATAATGTTCAGCAGAACGCGCTGCAGTGAAAATGACTGGTCAGAGAAGGCTGAAAGTCTTACAGCGGCCGCAAGAAAGGCTTCCGCGGAGGCTTCCAGGCTCAGAATGGACCTTACGGAACTGGAACGGCAGATGAAGGAGGGTCAGGATCTGATACTGCTCTTCCCGGACCTTGTTAAAATGATCTTCAGCGGCAGGGACAGTGACCAGGTGGTGGACTATATCAACAGATCCTGCCAGAATCTGCTGAAGGCCAACGAATCTGCTGTGTTCCTTGCAGACAGAAGCGGTGCCCGTCTTGGGCTCAGTGCTTCCACGGGTCTGTCCGAGGTTCTGGGACAAAACGTGAATATTGGACTTGGCGAAGGTTTTACCGGTCTCGCAGCTGAAACAGGCAGGCTCCTCGACCGTTCTGAAATGGAGCAGGAAAGCGTTCTTGTAAGAAGAAACATGATAATGACCGACATTGCGGGTTTTAAACCGGAGTACGCCGCTCCAATGCAGTCTGAAGGTTTGCTTTTCGGGGTGATAACCGTGGGAGCATTCGAGGGAAGAGGAGCCATGCGAAAGGAAACTCTCAGGGCCCTGGCGGCAGTTGGTGCTGCAGCACTTGAGAACGTCCGTCTTTTGGAGAGGTTCGGAAGAACTTCAGACCTTGACCCTGAAACAGGTTTTTCAGGGAAGACCAGTCTTGAGTCAACACTGGAAAACGAGCTCGAACGGGTTGAGCGGTTTGGAAGTCCCATGGCTGTGATCGAACTTGTGGTTAAATCCGCCGAAGCCGATGACACTCTTGTTTCAAGGCTGATACTCACAGCTGCATCCAGACATCTCAGGTCATCACTCAGGAACATAGATATAGGTATTAGAACAGGACGGGGTTCCATCATGCTTCTTCTTCCCGGAACCGATGAGAACGGTCTGGACAGCGTTACGGGAAAACTCGGCGGAGAGCTTCCTCTTGTCAAGGTGGACAACGGTTCCACCGTTGGCACCGTTTCCATAAGGGGCTGCGTTGTGGAAGGTAACAAAAGACTGTCCTCCATGGAGCTGCTGGAAATGCTCCGGATGCGGGAACCCATGGATTTTGACGGCTATTACGAGGCATAGGAAGGCATTATGGCAGAACTGACGGACAGGGAAGAGCTTTCGGCGGTTATCTCCAACCGCGGACTGGCAATGACCGTGGAAGAAGCGGAGAAGCTTGCAGGCTATGTGGGAAGAATGCCCACACCCCTCGAGTTTCACCTCTTCGACACCATGTGGAGTGAGCACTGCTCCTACAAAAGCTCTAAAAAGGTGCTGAAATCTCTTCCCACCGATGCTCCGGGGGTTGTGATAGGTCCCGGTGAGGATGCCGGTGTAGTTAAATTCTGCACCCACCAGGGGCGGGAATGGGATCTTGTGGTGGCCCACGAGAGCCACAATCACCCTTCCCAGGTTCTTCCGGTGGAAGGGGCGGCAACCGGAGTGGGCGGCATTGTGCGCGATGTGTACTGCATGGGTGCCAGAGTAACCGGCTCCATGGACCTGCTCAGATTCGGTGATCCTCTGGGTGAAAAGGGCGAAACCGCCAGAGCCGTTGCAAGGGGGGTGGTCGAGGGGATATGGAAATACGGAAACGCCCTCGGAGTTCCAAATATGGGCGGCGATACCGAGTTCCATCCCGGTTACGACGACAACTGTCTCGTAAATGTGGTGGCCTTCGGAATGGTGCCCCACGACAGGGTGGTTCACAGCTTCGTTCCCGAGGAGGCACACCGGGAACCGTATGTACTTGTTCTAACTGGCAAACCCACTGATGACACAGGTTTTGGAGGAGCCACCTTTGCAAGTGCCGACCTCGACGGAGAACAGGGTATGGGCGCAGTTCAGGTTGCAGATCCATTTCTTAAAAGGGTACTTTCCGAGGCCAACGCGGTGGTTTTGGAAACACTCTTCGAAAAGGGTATCAAATTCGGTTTCAAGGATCTTGGCGCCGGGGGAATCGCCTGTGTAACAAGCGAGCTTGCAGCCCATGGAGGTCTGGGTATCGACGTGGATCTGGACGCTGTTCCCGTTTCCATACCCGGTCTGCCCCCCGAGGTTATCGCATGCAGTGAAACCCAGGAAAGATACGGACTGGCGGTACCTGAATCGATTGCTTCAGAAATACTTGCCATATACAATGAAAAATTCGAACTTCCGAGGCTTTTTCCCAACTGCCGTGCGGCGGTTATAGGGAAATTCACCTCCAGCCCGGTCTATAATGTAACCTGCAGGGGTGAGAAGGCCGCCGAAACCCCGATACAGTACATAACCGAAGGGGTGCTCTACGACAGAGATGAAGAGAAAAGGGACTTTTCCCTGCCTGAGCCCCCTGAAAGACCTTCCAACCCATCCGAAGACATTCCCGAAATGCTGTCCTCCATCGCCGGATGCAGCCGGCAGGCTGTATGGTCTTACTACGACTCAGAGGTACAGGGAGCAACCATGTTCAGACCCGGCGAGGCCGACGCATGTGTTTCTGTTCCGGTAAAGGGTTCCAGAACGGGTCTGGCTGTCAGCGGAGACGGCAACCCCTGGTATGGAGAGCTGGATCCCTTCCTGGGCGGAGCCCATGCGGTGGGAGAGGCTGTTAGAAATGTGGTTGCCACAGGAGCAACTCCCATATGTGCCACCGACTGTCTGAATTTCGGGAATCCGGAGGATCCTGCTGCCTTTGCCCAGTTCCGCCAGGCGGTGAGCGGCATCGCCGAGGGATGCAGATCTCTCGGATTCAGCGGCGGTGTTTATCCACTTCCCATCGTATCCGGAAATGTAAGTTTCTACAACCAGTCCACAGGCGGGAAGGCCATACCTCCCTCTCCAATCGTTGCTGTTTTCGGCAAGATTCATGACCACAGAAAAGCCACCGATATGGTACTTAGAAAACCGGGGAGCATAATCCTTCTGGTGGGAACCAGAAAGGATGAACTGGGCGGCAGTCTTTTCTACAGAACCTGCCTGAAACACAAGGGGGGTGCCGTACCGGTTTTCCGGGGAGCCTACGAGAAGAAAATGGCTGAATGGGTCCTGGAAATTATCCGAGAAGGTAAAGCCCTCTCCGTGCATGATATAAGCTCAGGCGGTCTTGCCATCGCTGCGGCGGAAATGGCGCTTTCTTCAAGAAAGCTAGGTATAAAATTCAAGCTGGACTCGAATCCTGTTACCCTTTACTCTGAAACTCCCGGGTATTTAATGGAGGTTAGTGCTGAGTTCTATGATTTAGCTACCCTGCCCGAGTTCGTTTCCGGTGTGGGAATGGTTTGTGAAGAATACAGCATATCGGGAAACGACTGGAAGGTTGATCTTGGCGCCGTGGAGGACAAGTGGGCCAACCGTCTGGAATCGGTTATCTGGAGAGAGGAGGAAGTCTGATGGCTCTTGCAGTGGTGATTAGATTTCCAGGCTCCAACTGCGAATTCGAAACCGCAAGGGTTCTGGAGCGGTCAGGGGTTAATGCAAAAATAGTCAACTGGAACCGGACTGCAGAACTCTCACAAAACAGGGCAGACGCTTATGTCCTTCCCGGAGGCTTCTCATTCCAGGACAGAGTAAGAGCAGGTGTGATCGCTTCCAGGGAGAGGATCATGGATCTCATTTTCGAGGAGGCAGCCAACGGCAAACCGGTGCTGGGAATCTGTAACGGAGCCCAGATCCTCCTGGAAAGCGGACTTGTCCCGGGCTGGAAACCCGGCGCGGTTCAGGCCGCCCTTGCTTCCAACCTCATTCCCGGCAGAAGCGGCTACCTTTCCAGGTGGGTATTTCTCACAAAACCGGCGGGGGTCTCTTCATCATGCCCATGGCTGTCATCCATGGGAGATGAACCTGTTCCCGTGCCCATTGCCCATGCCGAGGGCAGATTCGTATTCAGAGCAGAAGACCGGGAGAAGGCATCAGAACAGTTGGGACTTACCTACTGCAGACCTGACGGCTCAGAAGCTTCAGGGTGGCCGCACAACCCTAACGGGTCCATGCTTGACGCGGCGGGTCTCATGAACGCAGATGGGAATGTTCTTGCAATGATGCCCCATCCGGAAAGGGCCTTCGATCTCTGGCAGGTCCCATCTTTCCTTCCGGGTTCCTGGGGAGAAATCCGAAGAACGGCCTCCATCAAGGAACTTGAGGAAATACCCGGTCCGGGTGCGGTGGTATTCCAGGGCCTGGCAAAACACCTGGGGGTGAAACCGTGAATACCTTTTCCATTGCAGTGGGTCTCAAGGCTCCTGATCCTGAAGCGGTAACTGCTTTGAATGCAATAGGCTCCATGGGCCTTCAGCTTCCGCCTGCCAGGCTTCGAAGGTACGATGTGTGGGAGTTCCAGCTTTCTGAGGGCGGGGATGAAACGGTGAAGGAAATAGTCGGACATTTCACGGACATAGTCAATCCGAACAAGCATATATGGTGTTTTGCCGTTCCCGGAGAGAACATCACCGGTCAGAGCAACGATTACAACTGGACCGGTCTTCTGGTGAGTGACATGGATGATTCCATAGGGGCAAACTGGAGAGAAATTCTTAAAAGAAGGGGATTTCCCGTCCAGGCTGTGCACAGAAGAACCCTTTGGATGTTCGGCTATCTTAAGGATCTGGACGATTCACTGGTAAACCGGATGGCAATGGAACTGGCTGTGAGCAGCAACAGGACCGGCGGCCTTCTCAGCAATCCGATTTTCCAGGAGGTTACTCCCTGGACCTGAGAGAAGGCGTTTTCAAAGAACTGCTTGCGGAAGTTGAGAAACCTCAGCGCTACACAGGTATCGAATACAATGGAACAGCCTCATCGGCGGAGGGAAGGATCACACTGGTGTATCCTGACGTCTATGAGCTTGGCGCATGCAATTTCGGTCTGCGAGCGGTTCGCCATGTTCTGCTTCAAAACTGCGATATTACCGTAAGAAGAGCTTTCCATCCAGCTCCTGATATGTATGCTCTTCTCAAGTCCGGGAACCATCCCTGGCTGGATACCGAAGCCGGTGAGCCTGTTGTTGCCAGTGACGTGGTCGGGTTCGGTGTAAGTTCGGAAGTGCTTTATACCAATGTTCTCTCACTTATCGACCTTATGGGGCTTGAACTCCGCAGTGCGAACAGACGGGAAAGCGATCCTCTGATCCTTGCCGGCGGGGGAGGTCTCGCAAATCCTTCGCCTTTGATGCCTTTTGTGGACGTGTTTTTTCTCGGTGAGGCTGAAGCGGGTCTCGCCCCGGTGGCGGATGTTCTGTGCTCTTCGCTTTCAAAAAGGGAAAAACTCCTTAAGGTAAGTGATTTGAAGGGTGTTCTCGTTCCTTCTCTCCACCATGGCAGGAAGATCACCTGGGTACGGGCCGCTGCACTGGAGATGGGGGACGCCCCTGTAAAACAAATCGTTCCATTGGCTCAGATTACCCATGACAGGGCTGTGGTGGAGCTTTCCAGAGGCTGTTCCAGAGGGTGCAGGTTCTGCCAGGCCTCTCAGCTTTCCAGGCCTGTCAGGGAAAGGAAACCCCGGGAAGCCCTGACCCTTCTCCGGGAAGCAGTGAAAAGCACGGGATGGGAGCAGGCGGGTCTTCTGACCCTTTCCTACAGCGACTACTCGGGACTGGAGGAACTTCTATGCGGGTTGGGACCCCTTGAGGAGAAGCTCCATGTAAGGGTTTCTCAGCCTTCCATGCGCCCTGATACACTCCCCGGGCTGGAACAGAAGAGATTTTTCAAGGGGAGCCTTACCATGGCTCCCGAGGCTGGAAGCCAGCGCCTCAGAAGCATTATTAACAAGCCGCTGTCCAACGAAGAGATAATGGAGGCCGCCTCCGCTGCTTCAAGAATGGGTGCCAGGGGAATAAAGCTGTATTTCATGGTTGGACTTCCCGGAGAAACAGACGAAGATCTGATCGCCATAGCGTCACTTGCCGACTCCATCTCTGCTCTTATGGGCAAGAAGCGAACCGTTACAGCAGCTCTGTCTCCCTTTATTCCCAAACCCCATACTCCCTTTCAGTGGTGTGCCCAGCCTGACTATTCAGAGATGTGGAGAAGGATCTCCCTGGTGCGCACCTCCTGCACCAAAGCATCCGTATCCTGGAACGATCCCAGGGTTTCCGCAGTGGAGTACTTTCTTGCATGCGGCGGTGAAGAGGTTTCGGATATCCTTGAGAAGGCCTTCAGCCGTGGAGCCGTTTTCGACGGCTGGAGCGATCTTTTCAGGTGGGACATCTGGAAGGAACTCATTTCAGGGGCTGTGCCGGCACCGCGGTCACCAGGCGATTCACTTCCATGGAGCTTCGTGGATACAGGAGTAAGCGAAGAATGGCTGAAGGAAGAATACATTAGATCTTTGAAGGGGCAGATTCTTCCGGACTGCCGGGAAAACGGCTGTTCAGGCTGCGGCGCCTGTACAGGGGACGTACCCCCCTTACCAGGCTCTGTTACCATTGGTCAGAACAGGGAAAAAGGTGAAAAGGAACCCCCGGCTGTCCAGAAGATCAGGATACGATATGCAAAGAAGGGACTTGCTGTTTTCACTTCCCATCTGGATATGGTCAGAATGTGGACAAGAACCCTCAGGAGAGCAGACCTTCCTCTCCATTATACATCGGGATACGCCAGACGTGTGAAACTGGCATTTTCCCATCCCATTCCTCTCGGAATGGGCAGTGAGAGTGAATACGTAGACTTTCAGCTGGACGAAAGAAGGGATCTCTCGGCAGTGGTGAAAGCCCTGAGAAAGGCTCTTCCCGCCGGTTTTCCAATAAGGGCCGCAGCTGAAATCACAGGTAAATACAGAGCCCCGGACGCAATGTCCGTGGCAGCACAGTATATTATAGAAGGAATAGATGATCCCGGTCTTCTTGAAGACCGGCTTACAGAAGATGATTTGGTTTTCTCCCATCGCAGAGGCCATGGGGGGAGTTTAATAGTGGTATCCAATCCCGGTAAGGGTGCTTCCAGGCCGGACAGGATCATGGAAGCCGCCGGTATCAGCTGGAAAACCATAACGAGAACTGAGATTTATGCCTCCGGAAGGGAGGGACAGCTTGTCCCCCTCCTTAAGGCGGCAGAAGGAGAATTGTAGAATGAAGGTTGATTTTGTTGTCAACCAGCATCCTGAAGTTACCAGGATAGCCGTCATGGAAGACGGCCGTCTCATGGAGCTTATCGTGGAGATGGCCAGCGATAAACACATCGTAGGAAACATCTACCTCGGCAGGATCAATGCTGTGCTGCCTGGGATGCAGGCTGCATTTGTGGACATTGGGCTTGAGAGAAGTGCCTTTCTCCACGTTTCCGATGTGAGAGAAAAAATAGCCGATGAGAGAATGTTCGCAAAAGCTCTCACAGAGGGCAAACCTCCCCGGGCAGATGAAACAAGAAGACCCATCGAGAAAGTGCTTGAGAAGGGCAGGAACATTCTTGTCCAGGTAACGAAGGAGCCCATAGGGACCAAGGGTGCCAGGGTTACCACACGTATATCAATTGCCGGCCGCTATGTTGTAAGCATGCCCGGTGATTCGGTTGCCGGTGTGTCCAGAAAGATTACCGACAGGAAAGAACGAAGCCGTCTGAGAAGCATCACCCAGGAGGTTAGAAGCGAAGGATTCGGCATCATTGCCAGAACTGCAGGTATCGATAAGGACGAAGAGAGCTTTAAAACAGATGTTGAGAGAATAGTGGACAAGTGGAAGGAAATCGGGACTCTTGCACTTAAATCCAAGGCTCCAGCCCTCCTTCATCAGGAACACGATCTTATTACAATGACCGTTCGCGATCTGGTTACCCCTGAGGTGAATTCCATAGTATGTGATTCCCGGATAGTTGCCCGTCAGATCAAAAAGTACCTGAAGACCTTCGATCCTGCCGTTGCCAGCAAAGTACGCCTCTACAGAGGCAAAACTCCCATCTTCGACCATTACGGCCTGGAGAAGGAAATATCAGGACTGGTTACCAGGGAGGTTCCCCTGAAGAGTGGCGGATCCCTTGTGATAGACCATACCGAGGCACTGGTGGCGGTGGATGTGAACACCAGAAGGTATGTTGGAAGGAAAAAACAGGAAGATACCATCCTGAAGACCAACATGGAGGCAGCCAGGGAAGTTGCCAGACAGCTCAGGCTTCGCGACCTTGGCGGTATTATCGTCATAGACTTCATCGACATGGACAATGCCAGCCACAAGGACAAGGTGGTCAACTGCCTGAGAAGTGAACTGGGCAGGGACAGGTCTCCCACGAAAACCTGCGCGGTGAGTCCCATGGGGCTTGTGGAAATGACCAGGAAAAGGGTCAGACCGAGCCTTGTTCAGTCGATGTCAGGAGTCTGCGAGCACTGCGGCGGTACTGGAAGGATACAGGCGCCCCTCAGTGTCCTCACCAGCATCGAAAGGTTCCTGGAAAGAGCCGCAAACGGAAAGAAGCATACCAATCTGGTGGTTTCAGTGAATCCTGCGGTTGCCGGATATCTGATTGAAGACGACGGCAAGCGCCTGGAGTACCTGACCAGCAGAAGCGACAGACTCTCGGTTCACGTGCACGAGGACTCAAGACTGGGACAGGCAGAGTTCAAGGTATTTTCCCTGGATACCCATGATGAGATAACAGAATTGTATTCTCCCGGGGAAAAAGGTTGACCGGACAGCTGTTGTCTAGTATAAGTTTGCGCTGCTTCGGCAGTGAAATAAGCAACTGAAAAATACTGATATTACTTATAAAATGGAGGTACGTTTTGTACGCTATAATCAAAACCGGTGGAGTCCAGTTCAAAGTTGAACCGGGTATGAAGCTTCTTGTCCCGGCAGTTCCCGGCGAAGCTGGTTCTTCACATGTTTTCAACGATGTTCTTATGGTTGCCAAAGACGACAAAGTTGTTGTGGGCCACCCTTTCATCGACGGCATCAAGGTTACAGCAAAGATCATAGAGCATACCAGGGGACCTAAGGTTACGGTCTTCAAGCGGAAGAAGCGCAAGGGCTACGAAAGAAAAACCGGTCACAGACAGGACCAGACCTGGGTCGAGATAGACAAGATCTCAAAGGGCTGACGTGGCCAGGATCCTTTCCGGGAAGGCATATGCCAAAGTTGTACGGGAATCGGTAAAAGAACGGGCTGCATCCCTGACAGGTCCTCCTCCGGGACTTGCCGTTATCATGGTTGGAGATGATCCCGCCAGCAGTGTTTATGTTGCGTCCAAAGAACGAGCCTGCAGAAAAGTCGGTTTTTTCAGCAATGTAATTCATTTACCTGAAACAGTTACCCTGGAGAAGGTTCTACATCTCATCGAAGAGCTGAACAATGATTCCTCCATCCACGGAATTCTCGTTCAGCTTCCCCTTCCGGAGCACATCCCTGCGAAAACAGTTGCCTCAGCGGTTTTACCGGAGAAAGACGTGGACGGTTTTCACCCGGTCAACGTTGGGCGTCTGTGGAGAGGGGAGGAAGGTCTTTTCCCCTGCACTCCATCGGGCATAATCGGTCTTCTGCATCATCATGGGATTGCACTGGAGGGAAAGAATGCGGTTGTGGTGGGAAGGTCCAACATCGTAGGGAAGCCAATGGCTGCCCTTCTTCTCAGGGAAAACTCCACCGTTACCATCACCCACAGCAAAACCGAGAACCTTATGCAGAAGTGCAGAGCTGCGGATATTATAATTGCCGCCGTGGGCAGGCCGCGGATGATAACCTCCCGGTGGGTCGGTGAAGGCGCGGTTGTAATCGATGTGGGCATGAACAGAGATAAAGATGGAAATCTCTGCGGTGACGTGGATTATGAAAATGTTCTGGAGAAGTGTTCAGCCATTACCCCCGTACCGGGGGGAGTGGGTCCCCTTACCATTGCCTTTCTTCTTGAGAATACTCTTGCGGCAAGGACCTCTTTCTTAGACCTATAACGCCTTTAAAGCACCAATAATAAAGAGTTATTCACAAATTGAATGCTCCTGTTCCTTCTTCTCGCCAAGGTTGACGGGGCAATGGCTCAGATAGTATCTCTATGAATGATGATAACCATGCATGGAGTAAGTATGACGGTATTTTTAGTGTTGATCGCAGGCTTGTTGGCTTATGCGGATTATCCTGTTACGGACTACCTGGATTTTCATGGGATCGATGCAATATCCCAGCTGCCCCCGGAAGAAAGGGGTGCCCTCCTCCTTGAGATGGAGGAAGGATATATCCAATACGATACCGGTTCAGGACCCTTTGAAGGTTCATTCATTTCCCCCGCCGGTTCCGGTCTGGTTCTGGTTGAAGTTTACAGACCTCTCACGCCTGCCGACCTTGAAATCCTTGACAGGGCAGGACTCTGGCCCGCAGGCTACTCACCCGGGGAGAATGCCTTTGTGGCTTACAGGCAGGGGGAGCTTCGTCCTGATCTTCTCATCGGTTCGGGATTCGCCCGCAGACTTACCAGCTGGACTTTCTCCCATGCTGCCATGGGAACAGCGGAGTGGAACGGTGCCTGGCTGGTTAAAACGGCACCGGGATTCACCCCTGAAAACGGTATCCCCCTCGATCAAGAATGGTGGAGCGTTCCCGTACCCCCGGAAAGCGGGGTTATCAGGGCAATTCCCGATGTTTATGTCTCAGCTTCCAATCACGCTTTGAATACCCAGGCAGATGACAGCCGTGAACTTTCCGGGTTCCCGGGTCTCTGGTCTTACTACACCGGTCTCGGGATCAGAGTTGGTGTTCTTGATACCGGAATCTGGTCAGAACACCCTGACCTTCAGGAGGCTGTTTACTCGGGTCCCCCGGATCAGGACGGCCATGGGACTGCTGTCTGCGGCGTTATTGCATCCAGGGGAGGTATCGATCTCAGCTGTGAGCACAATGGCAGCGGTGGAGCCCCTGACGCTCAGCTATACGTAATCCAGCGGCCTTCTTCCATGACTCCTTCCCAGTTATTAGGTATTTTAGGAGACTTCTCGTCTAACTCCTGCAGCATAGTGAACAACTCATGGGGTTTTCAGGGAAGCACCTCATACGACGGTTTCTGCCAGGTTACGGATCAGTGGGTAAGAAATGGCGGAATTACGGTTTTCAGCGCTGGAAATGATCCTGACCCGGGATCCATACCCTCACCGGGCATAGCCAGAAACGCAATAACCGCCGGATCTGTAACCTTCATTCCGGACAATGGCGAAAACTGTGTTCTTGCATCATACAGCGGCAGAGGGCCAACTGAAGACGGCAGAATGAAACCGGAAATCCTTGCCCCCGGAGGTGATTTTTACCAGTCGACAATGCAGTATGGCGTTGCCACCACCAACGCTTTTTACGGAGGTTCATGGCTGGATGATCCCGCTGACAGGTGGCCGGGAGAGCCGTCATACACCCGGCTCACCGGAACCAGCATGTCAGCTGCCTTCGTCACAGCTGCCCTTACCATATGCCAGGAGAAGTACGGTACTTTGTTCCATCCTGAAGATGCCCTTGCACTGATGGCCGCCTGCGCTATACCGCTTAAGGGATCTTCCGGAACCGCAGAGACGGGTTATGCTGATTCCGGCCACGGTTTCGGGCTCCTCGACGGGTACCACCTGCCGGGTACCTACTTTTCCGAAGAGGTGGACAGACCTCTCTGGATAAACTCCAATATTGTGGAAGGCCAGCCTGCCCGTGAATGGGTAATGTACGTACCCGCGTACACCAGCTGGATCTCCACCGGTCTGGGCTACAGCGATGTGAGCTCTGCATCCCCGGAACTGCAGGTGGATCTCGATATCACCCTTGAATCCCCATCCAGTGTCGTTTATTCCTACCAGCTTCCTTCCGGAGTCACCGCCGAGAGTCCAGTGGAGAGGGTAGTGGTTGAGAACCCCGAGGCCGGAGCCTGGATCGTAAGGGTTGAGGCGGAATCCTGGGCGGATCCCGGAAACCCCAGTGAAAGCCAGCAGTTCACCATTGCCACATACAGATACTCAAGAGATCCTGAGCTCTCCGTGACTTTCCCATCGGATACGGTGATCTACGCTCCCCCGGGAGGGGAACTCACCATACCCGTCACCGTTGCCAACACAGGAGGATACATAGCTGCAGGAGCCTGGGTCATGCTTGACCCGCCTGATGTTTTCACCGGTGACGTGAATGTTCCCGCCTTCCTTGGTAACCTTGTATACCTGAACTCTTCCGCTTCGGCTGAATTCACCCTGCAATGTCCTGATCAGCCCGGAACCCATGTTGTGAATGTGGTTGCAGGTGCCGCCAACCGCGGTCTTGATGACACGGATGGACAGTTTACCATAGTACTTGCCTACCCTGATCTCACCGTTTCAATTCCTTCACCGGATATCCCGCCCCCTTTCTCCGTGGGACAGACGGCTGGTTTCAGTACGGTTGTGAGCAATGACGGCGAGGGCCCGTCACCTGCTACCCAGCTTGCCTACTACCTTGCAACTGACCCGGACTCTCTTTCCGAACCCATCGCCGTCTTCGACGTGCCTTTCCTGGAGAGCGGTGAAACCGCATCATTCAAGGGTGGTTACAGGTTCACCTATTTCGATATCGGCAGCCGTTACATGGTTGCGGTGGTTGATCCAGACTCAACTGTTACGGAGCAGGAAGAGACCAACAATCGCTCGGTCTTCGGCCCTTTCAGCGTTACAGGGGAATACGCTCCTCCTCAGAGCCTGGTGGCTGTGAGCGGCAATGACGGATTCATCCCCCTGTCCTGGGAACCGCCGGAAGCTTCAGCAAGGGGCAGGGGACTCTCCTCATACAGGATATACAGGTCGGTGAGCCCTCTTGCACCGGAGCCTGACCCCATAGCGGAACTTGGCACGGACAAGCTGGAGTGGGTGGATTCTCTTGTGGTGAACGGTATCGGCTACTACTACTGGGCTACCTGTGTCTATCTGGATCCCGGAGGCGAGAGCACTTACAGCAACATGGCCTCGGCAACCGCTCAGGGTCCCACCGGCTCTCTCGGGGGAACCGTAACGGACATCTATACCGGAAGGGACCTTCCCGATATATCCGTTTCAATTCCCGGCCTTGGAATTAACTCCCCTACCGACAATACGGGTTATTACTACTTCGAAGACGTGCCGGTGGGGCCTGTTCCCCTGGTGGTGGACCAGGAGCCATATAGCCTTTTTTCAGACACCGCCTTCGTTGAAGAGAACCTGTTCACGAACTTCGATATCGCTCTCATAAGGGATTTTTCACCTGGAATGACCGTTATACCCACTCCTTTCACCCCCAACGGCGACGGCATCAACGATACTGCCTCCTTCGTCTGGCCTGCAGCCGGGGGAGCGCCTGTGGACCTTATCCTGTACACCATGGATGGCATACCATTCAGGGAGATCACCTCTGCAGAGCCAGTCTGGAACGGCAATGACAATTCAGGGCAGCCAGTTCCTTCCGGAGTGTACATCTTTCACGCGTCAGCTCCGCAGGGGGAGGTGACAGGCACAGTATGTGTTGCAAGATAATCTCTCTCATTGCTGTTGTTGTCTTTTGCTCCGCGGCTTCCGGAGAAGTCCTCAATCCCGGTGCCAGGGCAATGGGAATGGCGGGTGCGTTCATCCCCATTGCCGACGACGCATGGGCATGCTGGTGGAATCCCGCAGGTCTCCTCCGATCAGGAAGGATCGTTTTCGGAGCCGAATACACCAGCCTTTATCCCAACATGGATCTTAACACCATCGATCTCGGTGCAGCAGCTTATGTCCAGCCCATTACCAGGTTTGCCGCCTTCGGATTGGGAGCTGAGTTCCTCAGCGCTTCTGATCAGTGCACCCAGGGCGAAGGACTTCTGTCATTCGCTTTCAGGCCCGGGATTTTTCCCGTATCATTCGGTTTTACAGGCGGTTATGTGTTCAGGAACTATGTGGACAACGAGTTCACCGCATATGATCCTCTTTTCTCAGGAGGACTCAGAACCAGGGGAATCTCACTTGACGCGGGTTTTCAGGCTGAGCTTGGAAGAAAGGTCACATTAGCCGGAGTCGCCAGGAACATTCTTCAGCCTGATCTGGGAATAGGGGAGGAAGATGCCGAACCAATGGAACTCTCGCTTGGTTTCGCTTTCTACCCCAGATTCATAACCCCTGTGATCCAGGCCGACTGGAGCATGGAAGATATCGACGGCACTAAGAACATCGATATTGCCCTGGGCTTTGAGAAGTGGATAGGTGAAGCTGAGAACTGGGGGTTCAGAACAGGTTTCCGTACAAGGGCACTTGGAGCCGCCTCCGAGGTTACGGCGGGTTTATCTGCCCGATACGAAGGGTCCATCCCTCTGTCATTCGACTACGGCTTTGCACTTCCCCTGAACGATCTTCAGTCCACCTGGGGCAGACACCGGGCCGGACTCACCTTCAGGCTGGGCGGAACCCAGTGGCTCGAAGAAGAACCCAGGGTCCCTCTTCCCCCTCTGGTGGACAGAAGAACCTGGCAAACCGGAACAGACCTCACCGAATTCAGTCTCTGGGCCAACAGGGATGTCCAGCATGACTCTCTTGTGGTTGCACAGTACGACCAGATACCTCTTAACAGTACATTGAAGCTGGATACGGACCAGATCCTTTACGCCTACTTCCCGTCCAGGGCAACATTCACCGAAGAGGATGTCAGAGATCTCACGGCGGGATTCAGGGTTCCCAGATACTGGCTGGAGCAGAACAATCTCGAACTCAGGCTCCTCAGACTCTTCAGAGTGAACGAAGACAACACCCTGGAGAGGATGCCCAGTGCACTGGTTGACGAGGACGAGGGCTATTACTACTTCGAGGCTACAGTGGATAAAATCGGTGATTTCATTATAACCTCCAGGCACGCTGAACTTGTTATGGTGGAACCCGAAACGGTGTATGGTGCCGTGGACAGCGTGGACATCATCGAGGCAAGTCTCAGCTTCAGGGTCAGCAAGGTATGGATGGATCAGAACAGGATCGATCCTTCAACACTGGGTCTTACCCGTGTAAGGGGCGGTATTCCCCTTGATGTTAACTGCAGACAGATCAACGAAGATCTGAACTATCTCTATTATGAAACCGATCCCATAAATCTCTTCCAGTTCATGATAGTAGCCCGTGAGCGAGAAGGACTTTCCATGTCCACCATCTATTTCGACAATGCAATCGCCGAGATAAGGGATGATCAGTATCCTGATCTGGACCGGATAGTACAGACCCTGAAGAACAACCCGGGGGTTTTCGTATCCGTGGAGGGCCACGCAGACAGTGACGGAACCTTCGGTTTCAATGACGGTCTCTCAAAGGAGAGAGCCCTTAACGTTGCAGAATATCTGGAAACTCAGCTTTCCGGGTACAATATAGAGATCGAACCAACCTGGTTCGGAGAAAGACGGCCTGCGGCCGCCAACGATGATGAAGCTGGAAGATCCCTCAACAGGAGGGTTGAGATAGTCATCCTTAGAAGATGACCGGGGAAGGGGCCTGATACTTTATGAATGCCACATCGATAATTCTGCTCATAGGTCTTGTGAGTTTCTGGGGGGCAATAGGGATTGCAGCAGCTTTTCTTTTCAGGTTCAGGAAGGTTCTCGAAACCCTTGAATCCTCTCTGGAGAAGGTTCAGGCTGACCTTGCCCAGTTGACCCCCGCAGTGACGACAGCCCTGCAGGAGGTGGAAAAAACCGGTCAGGAGGTGGGCCAGACTGCCGCAGAAGTAAGAGTTCTCACCAAACGGGTCAACGCAGGATCAGCTCCGGTAGTGATGGGAAGTGCCGTGAGTTATCTTCCTGCCGCAATCGGTGTTTTCAATATGATAAAACCGCTTTTTTCAAGAAGAGGGAAACGATGAAGAGGCTTATCTGGCTGCTCCCTCTGGTTGTTCTTGCATGCAGGCAGGAATCCGTGGGACCACTGAACGGAATACTTGTGGTATACAGCGATTCACTGGCGGGTTTCATTGATGAAGGCGGTCTTGATGAGCTTCATCTCGTTGTTGAAACAGTTGACCCTGAGCAGGTATTCAGTTTTGCGTTTGCCGATCTGTCAGAGTTCCAGGGCACTCTCAGGGAAAGAAGGACAATTCTTCTTCTGCTTTCCCCGGAAGACATCGGGGAGATACCCGAAGACCTTGAGCAACAGGCCTCCTCCATCTATTACGGAGAGAATGTATGGGCTCTGAATCAGAGAGTCTTCGCCGTTGTCACCGATGGACGTTCTGCACTGCCTGCAGAACTGCCGGAAGCTCTGCTGCAGGCATATGAGGATCAGATGCACGGTTACCTCTACAGAAGCTTCGTGAGTACCTCCATGACATCACAGGAAAGAATTGACAGTCTGAGAACCGCACTGGGTTTTTCAATGGATGTTCCCAAGTCATACGGTACCCACAAGTGGATGCAGACAGACCGGTTCGTTCAGTACCAGAGACAGCCCGATGACGAATGTCTTCTTCTTCTGAGCATGAACGTGATCAGTTCCGGTGCGGAACTTACTCCTGAAAACGCAATGCTGGCGAGAGAAGCCATGGCAAGAACCTATTTCTATGACGCCAGGGAAGACTCGGTGGACAGAGCACGGACGCAGTTCGAAACCTGTTATCTGGAAGGTCTTGAAGGCATTCAGCTTACAGGGGTCTGGCGTAATCCCGAGTTCCTTAATGCCGGTGCCTTTACCAGCAGGGTGCTCGATGCGGGGGATGAGTGGTATATTCTCGATATTGAAGTTTATAATCCGGGGCACGCGAAGGAACCTTACCTCCGCGAAGGTTGGATTATTATGAATACATTCCGTAGGGAGTAGACAATGCCGAACAGCGAAAACGAAATTCAGGAGCTGTATCAGGAATGGCTTTCGAATCCGTCTCCTGCAATCTGTGTTCGGCTTGCCGGTAAACTGCGCAGAACGAACAGAAGCAAAGAGGCTATGGCCGTGGCCAGGAAAGGCCTTGAAGACTGGTCTGAGAACATATCGGTCAACGTCATATTCGGACGCTGTGCACTTGACGAGAAGCTTCTGGAAGAAGCAATGAGGGTATTTGAAAAGGTCATCTCCATTGATCCATTGAACCTTATCGCAATAAAGAGCCTTGCAGAACTTCACTATGAGAACGGCAACTGGAACCGGTCCATAGAGCTTTTCGAAGAATACCTTTTCGAGTATCCCGGTGATCCTGAAATTGAGGAAATGCTGAACAAGGCCAGGCAGAAGAAGGAAAACGCCCAGAAGGAAGCCAGGGTCACAGGTCAGGATGTCAAGTATCCCGAAACAGGCCGTATGGCATCTATCCTGGCCGCACAGAGTAATGGTATTTCAAGGGATGTTCCTTCTGAAGATCACCAGCAGGAACCGGGAGATGGAACAAAGGAACAAACGGAGCAGAAACATGAGAACCGGGACAGGGCTCCAAGAAGTTTGTTCGACCTGTTCACCCCGGAAGAATGCGAAGAACTGGGTTTGTCCACCTACGACAAATGATTAACATCGCTGTACTCAACGGACCTAATCTTTCAAATCTCGGTACCCGCGAGCCAGAGATTTACGGAGAAGAAACAGCTTCAGACATACAGAAGCATCTCAACTCCTTTGCAGAAAAACTAGGCTGTACCATCTCATTTGAGCAGCACGATACCCAGGGGGGGTTGTGCAAGGCTGTGAACCGGTTCTCCGGTGTTTCAGCCGGGCTGGTGATCAATCCCGGCGGTTTTTCCCACACCTCCGTTGCAGTCATGGATGCCATGAGGGCTTTTCAGGGTCCGGTGGTGGAGGTTCATATATCACAGATTCACAGAAGGGAACCCTTCAGACACAGGATGCTGACAGCACAGGGAGCAGATGCGGTCATTTCCGGCGCAGGAACAATGGGCTATCAATCGGCAATTGAAATAATACTGGAACTCCTTCGGAGGTAGAGTTAATGGCTACATCAAATGACTTTAGAAGAGGAATGGTACTTGAAATCGACGGCAGGTATTATTCCATATTGGAATTTCAGCATGTGAATCCAGGGAAGGGTGCGGCTTTCGTCAGGTCAAAGCTCAAGGACGTACTCCATGGCAAGGTTCTGGAAAAGACCTGGCGTGCCGGTGAAAAGGTGAACGAGATACGCCTGGAGCGAAGGGTTTTCCAGCTTCTCTACCATACAGATGAGATGTATACGGTCATGGACCCGTCCACCTATGAACAGATCGATCTTTCAGCGGAGCTCGTGGGTGATGCCGCCAGTTACCTCATAGACAACAGTGACATCGATGTGCTTTTCGTGGAGAACAAACCCATCATGGTAGAGCCGCCGAATTTCGTAGAGCTTCTCATTACCCAGTCAGATCCGGGTATCAAAGGAGACACTTCCACAGGAGGCACCAAACCGGCAACTCTGGAGACCGGCGTGGTGGTTCAGGTTCCCCTCTTCGTAAAGGAAGGGGAAAGGATAAGGGTGGATACGAGAACCGGAGAATACATGGAAAGAGCCAAAGGCTAATAGCTCTCGTAAAGGGATTCTATGTAGCCGTCCTGCCAGGCTCTCGCTCTCCATATGTGTCCCCTTGGAATGTGAAGGAAAACCGCGAGAGCGATCTCCCTGCCGCTTTCAGCGGTGAGTATGCCGGAAATGGTACAGGTATCGTTCAGGGAACCGGTTTTCCCCCTGAATGCCCCTGCTGGAATTCCTGTGATGCGGGATGCAAGGGTGCCGTCTCTGCCGTTGACCGGAAAACAGGCCATGAATTCGGGACCATACTCAAGGGATGAGAACCCAGCCTTGAAAACAGAGGCCAGCTGAACCGGGGCAAGCAGATTCAATCTGGAAAGGCCGGAACCGTCAGCAAGCTGCCATCCTGTTACTCCGGGACAGATGCTGTCGAGAAGTGCTCCGGATACGTCACACCCTGATCTTGTGGATCCAGCAACACCGGTAACTTCACCTGCTGTGGTGCGAAGTACCTGCTCTGCCACCATGTTCCTGCTCCATTTGTTCATGGAACCCAGTATTATCCAAAGAGGGTCAGAATACATTACAGATGTTCTCAGCTGAGTGGAAGTACCGCCGTCTCCATTGTAGATCCCCCTGTAAACCGAATTTATCCCCTGCTCTGAAAGCTCGTTCTCCAGGAAGAGGGTAAGCTCCCCGGGAGCACCGGCGAAGGGTTTATAGACTATCTCACGGGTATTCCTCTGTATTGTTCCGGACACTGTTATCTCCGGTGTACCGGTATCCCAGTTCCCTCCTGTGACGTTTATGGCAGTGGAGTTACCTGCTGAAAGAGCTGAACTGTCCAAAATGAGGGATGGAAGGGGAGGGTAAGTGTAAATCCTTATGGGATCCTCCACTGAAGAAATTATTATTTCAAGAACGTTGTCACCTATGCACAGGGGTTCCACAGGGGGGCAGTATGTTCTGTTCCAGTCATTTTCATCCCAGCCGGGCAGGTGCTGGACTCCCTCGATGGCGCTTACGTCCAGATAGAGACTCCAGCAGGGATGATCCGGAAGAAGGGCCGCTGTTTCCATTGCAGTTCTGGTTACGTCCTCTGCAGAGAGGAGGGGAGCCCCTGCTCCCCTCAATATAAGTTCGAAGGAAGCTGTATCAGCTGTCACAGCTGTATTGTAGAGAAACTCCGGTCCCAGGTATTCCAGGGCCGCAAGGGTCGTTACCGCTTTTACCGTGCTGGCCGGTCTGAACGGCTGGTATCCATTGATGTTTATAAGTTCAACGCCTGTAACGGCATCCATCGCGTAAACTCCTAAATCCCATGAACCGGGGACCTCAGGAATGGCGGGTTGCAGACACAGAACCGCAAGAAATACGATCAACGAAACCTCCTCAGCAGTTGACATTTCTCTTCGAGACCATAACAATAATGCTCTCAGGCAAACATGTAAAACTGATAATCGAAGGAGATACCAATGAAATACCCTGTTTGTTTTTGTACGGCAATTCTTCTAACGGTGCTTGGCTGCGGTTCTGAACCCGTACCCGGAGAACCGGGCGCGGTAATAACCGTTCAGGACAGATCTGTTCTTGCAGATGATGTTAGGAGCAACTTCGAAAGGCACAGGGGTGATTCTACAGCGGTGGACGTTCTCAGGGACAACATCCTTGCAAGGGAGCTTTTCCTTGCCCATGCCAGTGAACTTGGAATCGGGAATGACAGAGAAGTTCAGCGTCTGATTCATGAAAGAAGAAGAGAGATACTTCAGGGAGCCTGGCTTTCCTATGAGCTTGACAAAGTCACTCTTTCCCCCGGCGCCGTAAGAGATTTCTGGAACGATCTGGGTACCGGGGTTGGTTACACGGCCCTCTCTCTCACTGACAGCCTCTTAATGGACAGTATTGCAGACCTGGTCTACCGGGGGGAAGATCTTTCCCGTCTGGCAACTGAGTTCGGATTGGAAAACCTTACAAGATCAACCGGCGGCAACATCCAGATACCCGACAGGCTCTATGCCAATTTGATGGACCTGGATCACCTGACCGATCCCGTTCCGGGAGACATCATTGGCCCCTTCTCCGTACCTGTCGGATACAGGATCATCCGTGTAGACTCCGTTTGGACCTATGATCCTGAACCCTTTGAGGCCGATTCCGAGAGAATAGGCTCCATGCTTCTTGCCAGGCAGCGCGAGATAAGGAAGCAGTTCGTGGAAGACAGCCTGAAAACCGGCAACAACGTAACCGTTGATCCTGAAGTAATGGAAATGATCGCAGAAAGAGGTGACGGTTCTGCATTCCTTCCTTTTTCAGAGGAAGAATTGTCCTTGACAGCCGTCACATGGGATGGCGGTTCAAGGGACGTTTACTCTGTAACAGAGAACATCCTTCATCTTCCAGGTTATCTCCCGAGGGAAACCCGAAATCCTGTCTGGCTGGCTGAATATGCCGAGAGGCTGGCCATGTTCGATATTGAAATGGATCTGGCTCTCCAGGCAGGGCTTGATACAGTTGCCCACACGGCAAAGCAGCTGGAGGTCAAGGAACTGGAAACCATTCTGGACAATTACTACGATCAGAGGATAGCCCCTGCCCTTCAGCCTGATTCAGCCCTTCTGCAGGATGTTTACATGGAGCTGAGGGAAAACAATCCTGTGGTTGAATCCCGGGTATTCAATGTTCTTTTCCTTGCCGGTGAAGACAAAATCCAAGCCGCCATGGACATCATGGAATCCGGCGGCGACATGATGGAGAACGCGGATGATTTCGAGGTTTTCCCTCCGATTCTCGCCAATGGAGAGGAATACACCACCGTGCCCATTACAAGGGCCATGGTTCCGGAGACAGACCGCGAAAACCTTTTCGGTCTGGAAACCGGTGAAGAAACCACCGTTGCCCTCAGTGACTCCACTTCGCTGTGGTTTAAACTGGTAACTGTGAATCCTGAACATCTACCTGAATTCGATGAAATCAGGGAGCTTGTTTTCTCCACCGCTGAGCAGCGTCTGGAAATGGAGGTTATCGGCGGGCTTGTAGACAGCCTGAAAGCTGTTTATCATCCCTATGTCGACTATGAATTCTTCCAGGAATTTTATGTTCCAGCCGAACCCGATACAGCTTCAGCCGCTGGTGAAGCACAGGAGGTAACCGATGCGCTGTAGAAGTTGTGGCCATGACAACCCCGGCCGAAGCTCGGGCAAATGCGAAAACTGCGGTTTCAAACTCGAAAACCAGAATCTGCCGATGAAAGAACTTCGATCAGGCCTTGAGAAACCCCTGGAAGACAATGGACCGGACAGGTCGGCGAACCCTCCCGAGTTAGTACCCAGGAAGAAGCAGCATGCCGGTTTTCTTGGTCTCATCATATTTCTGGCTGGTGCGGCAATTGCCATTTACATTCTAAGCAGTTTCGATCGTTCAGTATATGAACCCGAGGTGGATCTTGCCGATCTGGCCCTTATGGAAGAGGAGGTTCCCCTTGACTCCCTTCCCATAATGCTGGGAACGGATATCGTTTATGTGTTCAATGCCGAGGGAACAGCCGCTGCCCCCAGAACGAATGTGGATCTTGCTCTTATTCCTGAAGGAACGAAGGTATCTTTCCTTGCATCAGGCTCACTGTCCATTCAGCCCGTGGTGAACTACATGCAGCAGAAAATCAACGGTTCCGATTTCCGTTACCTTTCCACAGATTCCCTCTTTGCCTGGGTGGATTCTACGGAAACGGATTATCTGGCAGTTCCGATCTTGAAACCGGTACCCTCACCGGAGCAGGACTCCACGGCGATTCAGCCGGTTGATCTGAAGATACTCTTTACCGATGAGTGGCTTCGGTTCATGGTGGAAGAGTACAACACAGATATCGTAGAGCCTGCCGGCGGATATGCATTCAACCAAAGGGCCTTTACAAGGCTTCTGGAGCAGGCGGACAGAGCCATTGCCAGAAGGAATACCGAAGGCAGACCGGTGCACATTACCCTTCTCTTCCCGGGAACATCAACGCTGCTCGAGGCTGTGGATATGGCAGAATCCGTTGCGGTGTACACGGATTCGCTGGGATATCAGGGTTTCCATATCAAGTGGGTTAATGTTACCGAATGATAATTCACCCGAGGGGAGATTCGCAGGAACCTTAAGGTTTCCAACGGTTTCCTCCTCGGGTTCGTTTTCGCTGGAATCATTCCATGAAATGCGAAAGTATTCCATTTCAGCGTGGCCCTCGGTTTTTTCCACATTGAAGATGGAAATACACGGTGGCGCTTCCATTCTTCTTGAATGGACAGGCCGTTCGTCTGAAGCGAAACCTATTCTTCTCACCGCCCATCAGGATGTTGTCCCCGCTGGAGAAAACTGGTCCTTCGATCCTTTTTCCGGCGAAATAAGGGATGGCTCCATTCTCGGACGGGGAGCGGTGGACTACAAATGCGGTTATGCCGGAATGCTGGAGGCCTGTGAAAGACTTATCCTGAAGGGTTTCATGCCTGAAAGAACCGTGTTCCTCGCCTTTGGCCATGATGAGGAAATTGGCGGCCTGAACGGGGCAAAGGTCATAACGGAGAGTCTTCTCCAGCGTGGTATTTCATGTTCAAGCGTTCTGGATGAGGGCGGTTATGTCTACACCAATTCCCGGGGAGTTGAGGAGGCGGTAATTGCAACTGCCGAAAAGGGATATGCAACTTTTCAGCTCACTGCATCGGCGGTTCAGGGGCATTCTTCCGTTCCTCCTGAAAGAACGGCCATCGGAGTTCTTTCCAGAGCTTTGTGCGTTCTGGAGAAACTTGACATCAATGATCCACCCTTTCCCAGGGAGTTTCAGGGAGCGCCATTTCTGGGAACCACAATGGCTCCAACGGTGATAAAAGGCGGATGCAAGGAGAATGTTCTTCCTGGCAGTGCAACCGCTCTTGTGAACACCCGGCCGGCTCCCCTTTCATCTGTGAGCAATGTTCATGAGCAGATATCCAGTGCCCTTAAGCCGCTGAACGTACAGGTTAAGCTCCTTGAAAACCCAAGTGTCTCAGAGCCATCGGGCATTTCCAGTCTTGCCACCGCTGACTACCTGAGTCTAAGGGAAGCTGTTGGCAGTGTGCTTGGATCTTCCGTTCCAGTGATTCCCGGCGTATTTCCCGCGGCAACCGATTCCCGGAGGTACAAAGCTGTTGCTGATGAAACCTACAGGTTCATGCCCGTCCATCTTGGGGCAAAGGGTCTTGCGCTTCTTCATTCAGTTGATGAGAGTATTACGGTGCTTGACTACCTGAACTGTGTGAGGTTTTATGCAGAATACATCTCAAGGGCAGCAGGGCAGCTCTGAAACCGTAAAAAAAGCAGGCTTTGTCTGTCTTGCCGTGAACATTTGCCTGACGATACTCAAGGGTATCGTGGGTATTACCTCTGGAAGCAGAGCTCTGACTGCCGACGCTTTTCATAGTCTGTCTGATCTGACCACTGATGTTGCTGTGGTTGTGGGGGTGAGATTCTGGAGCAGACCCCCCGATGATAGTCATCCCCTGGGGCACAGCGGCATCGAGACCGCTGTTGCAATGTTCATAGGAGTCATGCTGATAGCTGCTGGTGCAGGCATAGGCTATGATTCAGTCAAAGTTCTGGGCACCGTTCAATCCGCCGAACCGCCGGGTTTGCCGGCTGTTGCAGCTGCAGCCGTCTCCATTGCCATAAAAGAAGGTCTTTACAGATGGACCCTGAAGAAAAGCAGGCAGACCAGGTCAGCCGCCCTGGCGGCCAACGCAAGACACAACAGAAGCGATGCTTTCAGTTCAATCCCGGTTCTTGTGGCGGTTACAGCGTCAGTGATCTCTCCGAAACTGGCATTCATCGATGGTCTTGCCGGAGCCGTGGTCTCTGTTTTCATAATGATATCGGGTTTTAAAGTACTGGAGCCCTGCCTCCAGCAGATGATGAACACAGCCCCTCCCGGAGAACTCGTGGAGAAAATAAAGGGAACGATTCTCGATATCGACGGAGTTACCGGTTTTCATAACTTGAGAGCAAGAATGCAGGCCGGAGGCGTGTTCGTGGATCTCCATCTGCAGGTGGAGGGAAAGATACAGGTGGAAAAGGCTTTTCTCATAGCCAGGAAGGTGGAGGAATCCATAAGGGATCTTGACCCGTCAATACTTGATGTGATCGCCAGGGTTGAACCCTGGGCTCCCTGTGGAGATGCAGACAGGTGTTATCATGACTTTTAGTTGCGAAATAGCCTGTTATGGGATATGTTGCTTGAAAGAATGGAAAGAGGTGTAGGATGGACTTCAAAGTTTGCAGTAGTGCTTTCTCCGATGGCGATTATCTCCCCGGGTGGTATTGCGGTGATTGTCTGAATGCATCTCCTCCCCTTGGGTGGGACGGAGAGCCTGAGCAGACAGTTTCACTGGCTGTGGTTTGCAGATCTTCAGCCGGTAATGTTCACTGGCTGTTGTGGAATGTTCCAAACACACTGAAAACCATCTACGGCAAGCAGCCCCATGGGCCAAGTCTGCCCGACGGCTCCGTACAGGGGGTCAACGATTTCGGCGATAACGGCTGGACAGGACCTTCCGGCAATAAGGAAGGCATGAGCATAACGGTTTCTCTTTACGCTCTCGACAAAATGCTCGACCTTGAAGGTTCGGGAGTAAATGCAGAAAAGCTTGTTTCCGCCATGAAGGGACACATACTGGATGAGGCATCTCTGACCTGTGCCTGTTCATAACTCTCTTCCTTCCCCCGGCGCTCTTTCCGGGCATTGGGACCTGAACGAGGAAATAGTATTTCTCAACCACGGTTCCTTCGGAGCGTGCCCTTCTGCTGTGATAAAACACAGAGAGATGCTTCTGCGCATGGCAGAAAGAGACCCCATGGAATTTCTTCTGGGGTTGCATCAGCCCCTCAAACGGCAGTTGACAGCCACGCTGGAGAGCTTCACAGGAGCACAGCCGGGCTCCATCGTAATGGTGGAGAATGCGACCACCGGTATCAATACTATTCTCAGAAATCTACCTGTGGAGCCCGGGGATTCAGTTCTTTTTACCGATCAGGAATACTTCTCTTCAGCAAACGCTCTGGAGATCCTTGCCGAGGATATGGGTCTGTCGCTGATCAAGGTGGAGATTCCATGGCCCGTGAAACCGGATACTGTGCTGGAAGCCTTTGAGAAGGCCGCGGAGAGCGGCGCAAGGTATGCCCTTGTGGATCATGCGGTTAGTTCCAGCGGAGTTGTGCTGCCCCTTAAAGAGATAATTGAACTGCTTGGGGAAAAGGGTATTGAAACCATTGTTGACGGAGCCCATGGGCCCGGTCAGCTCCCTCTCGATCTTTCAGAGCTGGGCTGCCTGGCCTACACCGGTAACTGCCACAAGTGGCTTGCAAGCCCCCGTTCGGCAGCCCTGCTGTATGTTCGGCCTGACTTTCAGACTGATTTCAGGCCCCTGGTTATAAGCCATCTCCCGGGGGAATTAGATACGGGCCTTTCAGACTTCCAGCTCTTCTTTGCCTGGACCATATACGGTTATGCCCCCGGAGTTCCCCGCATACGCTCTCC
>CAZNFQ010000005.1:50411-57060 GCA_964571965.1 uncultured bacterium
GACGAAGAAGCGCGGCGACCTCGAACTGCAGAAAAGCAATGTCCTGCTGATCGGGCCAACGGGGACCGGAAAAACTCTCCTGGCACAGACTCTTGCCAGGATGCTTTCCGTGCCCTTTGCCATGAACTTCATGCAGGAGCTTCTTCCCGGCGGATGGGACCAGATAATGGAGCAGAACAGAACACTGGTTCTCAAGGCCAGGAAACACATCTGTACTGCACTGGGAACCGATCCCCCATGTCCTGAATCCATGGTGGGCTCCATGGCATCAATCACCATTCCGGGTGTAATACCGGAGAAGGGCAGGAGCCTTCACTGGATAGATCCCCTCCAAAGATCCCTTCGGGATAGATACGGCATAGTAGTTCCGGTTACCAGGCTAAGAAACGGTACCGTCAGACCCCCTCGTATTTCCGCCCAGCCCTACAATTCTGACCAGCAGTATCACTACCTTGCCGATTCCCTTATGGAGATATTAAAAGGGTAGTTTTCAAACCTGCAGGCCTGACTCTATATTAAAGCAGACGAGAAAGGATCCCGCTTGATATATCTCGACAATGCATCAACGTCGTGGCCGAAGCCTGAATCTGTGGTGGAGGCGGTTTCCGGATTCATAAGAAACATTGGCGCAAGTCCCGCCAGGGGCAACTGTACTGCCGCCATGGAAGCAATGGGTGTGGTTCTGGACTGCAGGGAAGCAGTTGCGGATTTCTTCGGTTCGGAGAATCCCATGAACGTTGTTTTTTCCCATAATGTAACATGGGCCATTAACATGGTTCTTCATGGCATGCTCGGGTCCGGCGACAGGGTCATCACCACCACCATGGAGCACAATGCCGTTACAAGACCGCTTAGCGAGCTGAAAGGCCGGGGGGTAGAAGTCATTTTCAGCAGGTGCAACAAGCTTGGAGACCTGTACATCGATGATTTCAAGGCGAAAGTTGAAGGATGCAAACTTGCTGTGATCAACCACGGATCCAATGTCACCGGAACAGTGCAGAACATCAGTGAGATTTCCTCTATCTGCAAAGCTTCTGGAACCGTTCTTCTCGTTGACGCTGCCCAGAGTGCGGGGATCGTACCCGTTGGCCTCGATTCAGGGGCTGACATAATAGCATTTACAGGTCACAAGGGGCTTCTGGGGGTTCCCGGTACCGGAGGGCTTGTATTCGCTGAAGGTTTCGATCCCGGAACGATCCGCACTCTGGCCCAGGGAGGCACCGGAAGTCTTTCCGAAAAAACCATGCATCCGGATTTCATGCCTGACAAGTTCGAAGCGGGAACCATGAACGGTCCCGGACTTGCGGGCCTTCTTGCAGGGATCAGTTACATCAAAGATCTGGGTCTCGAAGAGGTCTACCGGAGAAAGACCGAAGTTGCAGGAAGACTTGCGGAGGGTATCAGGGAGATAGACGGCGCGAAGGTTTACAAACCGGCAGACGGGGAACCATGGACAGCTGTGGTTTCGTTTACTCTGAAGAACAGCTGTACCGCCTCCATCGCCAACTATCTTGCGGTGGAGCACAACATCTGCTGCAGGTACGGCTTTCACTGTGCTTCCTGTGCCCACAGAACGATGGGTACCTTTCCCGGTGGTACAGTGAGACTGAGTCCGGGTATTTTTTCCACCATTGAAGACATCGAGAAAACCCTGAATGCAGTAAGGATGTTCAGTGACTGATCATATTTACATGATTTTTAAATCCATGACCCACGTTCTTACCGCAGAACGAGCCGCCAGGAAAAATGGGATATCCTGCAGAATGGTTCCCATTCCAAGGAACCTGTCAACGGACTGCGGCATGTGTATTTCGATCAGGGCTGAAGACAGCGAAGCCTTTCTTGAGATAATTGAAAAAAAGGGACTTTCTCCCGAAAGGGTGGAGGAACACAGCGGGCCCACCCCGGGAAGCAGATGCTATTCAAGCTGATCATTCCAGGTACATGAGAACTTTGTCAGAGTCTGCGAATTCCTGAAGCTTGTCTATTGCCCTGTTTTTGAGCTGCCTTACCCTCTCCCTGCTTATACCCATGGTTCTTCCTATCTCAGCCAGGGTGTGCCTGCGGTTTGTGCTCAGGCCGAAAAAGAGGCTGATTATGGTTTTTTCCCTCATGTCCAAAGCGCAAAGCATTTCGTGCACACTGCTTTTCAGAGAATCTTCAGCCACAGACTTTTCAGGCGCTTCATCTTTATCCGACGACATCATCTCCTGGAAGGTTTTGTCGCTTCCGTCATAGACAGGCCTGTCCAGCGAGAGGTGGGTACTGTGAATTGAAAGCATGCCTTCGATGTTCTTTCTGGGCACGTCAAGCTTGCCTGCAATTTCGGAAGCCGAAGGAGCTCTGCCCAGGGAATGTCCAAGCTCCCTTGTGGCCCTTCCCATTCTGTAAAGCTCGTTGACCCTGTTCAGGGGCAGCCTTACTATTCGGGAATTTTCCGCAAGGGTCTGCAGGATTGCCTGTCTTATCCACCACACGGCATAGGTAATGAACCTGCATCCCCGGTTCTCGTCGAAACCTCTTGCTGCTCTGATGAGACCCACGTTGCCCTCGCTGATCAGGTCTTCCAGCGCAACTCCCTGGTTGGCATACTGTTTGGCTATGCTCACTACGAAACGGAGGTTTGCCTCTACCAGTATCTCCTGGGCATCGTTGTCGTTGTTCTTTATCCTGCGTGCAAGATCGGCTTCTTCTTCGGAAGTAAGTGATTCTTTAGAGCCTATTTCCCGTAAGTAAAGTTCTAATGATTTACCTTCTACCCTGCGAATACCCAAAGTATCACGTCCTTCGCCTTTTCACGGCTGACAACAGCTAAGTTATTACAATATCAACCATTACTATCTGCGAAGACGAAGGGCAATTGTCAAGTGCTTCAGGTTCAGCACTCAGGGCGCAAAGCAGGCAGGTCCTGAAAGTCTTCAGGAAGAAGTGTCCTTCAGCAGTGCCAGTTCTCGATGGATTCGATCTTCGCCCCGGCCCTTATTTCATGTTGATGGTGAACGCTATTCAATTACGACCACGCTTTTTACTTCGCTGAACTCATCTGTTGACGCTCTGCAGAAGTATACACCCGCTTCGGGAACTATGTACTGGAATGTGTGCAGCCCGGCAGGCTGGTTCTCCCTCGTTTCCGTCAGAACGGTTCTCCCTGCAGCGCTGTAAATCGAAATCTTCACAGTGGAAGGACTCTCAAGAGTGCAGAGCACCGATATGGATTCATTACAGGGGCTGGGAACCATGAAAGGTGAATCTGGAAAGATCCTTTCCGAAGATTCCGCTTCGATGGATACAGGATTCCATGAAATCTGAACCTGTTCCAGCACAGGGGTGTCTGAACTGTCCGGTGAAGGTTCCAATATGGCCTTGTATTGTAGGTAGCTGTGTTCGTTATCGAGAATACCCTCCAGTGAACCTGGAGAGTTGATGATATCAGACCAGCCTCCCATGTTTTCCGGATCATCAGATGCCCTGACAGCGAAGGATATGGAGGAGTTGGCCGGTGTGGAACCCGTCCAGTCTATGGTGCCCCAAATCTGATCCGCCCGGGTATAGAGGATCTGGGAAACAAGATTGCCCTGTGCCCCATAGAGGTTCAGGTCATATACCCTGAGCGTTCCATTCATACCGGAGATCCGGAATGAGCTGACAAGGTCGGTATGACCGTTACCAACCACGTCAGCCGCGGCTATTGCAATTCCGTTACCTGGAATACTGTGCAGCAGCCAGTCTGAGCCGTTGCCCTGTGTGTTTTCCCACCAGTCGTTTCCGGAACCGGCAATGTCCGTGTCTCCGTCCCCGTCAAGGTCTGCTGTTACAAGGCTGTTGTAATATCTGTAGGATTCTCCCGGACCCACCACGTGTTTAAGCCACTCGGTCCCACCGAAACCGTCTACGTTCTCATACCAGTAAATGTTCGTGTCGAATGATGCCAGAGAAACTATATCAGTATCTCCATCACCATCGATGTCACCTGGATACGCCAGTTGAGCCCCGTTCAGGCCGGGATCCACTGTAATTTCGTTCCAGTTCAAACCGCTACCATCTGTATTTATGAGGACCTTTATCACACCCTGGGGCGGCTGAGGTGCCGCACAGACCGCATCGGTGATGCCGTCTCCATTGAAATCAGCTGTCTCCACTGAGATCGCACCGTCAATGTTCGCAATAATGTGCTCCTGCCAGATGTAGCCCGTTCCTTCTGTGTTGTCCCACCATGATATCTTGTCCATGCCGACTGATGAACCGGCAACATCCACCCGGCCATCACCGTTGATGTCAGCTGAACAGACGGAACTGTACCCCATACCCATTTGGTCAATAACCGTGTATTCCCAGGAAGGTGTGGATAGGCCCGTATTACGCACCCAGGCAAGAAGGCAATCATATGTTTCGGAGGAATCCTTGCCGTCCCAGCCCGCCGCAAGAAGCAGATCAATGCTTCCGTCATCATCGATATCCGCGGTAGCCACATCATTCAACGGACTCACTCCGCTGAGAACACAGTGCTCTGCCCAGCCAAGCCCGTTTCCCATATTCTCGAAGACTCTTGCTGAAACGTCGGAAGCGCCCAGGCAGCATATGTCCTGATCACCGTCATTGTCCGCGTCCCAGGCGTGCACCGTTCCCGGATATGAAACGTAGTTGGATATCTCCAACTCCACTGCATCATCTCTTTCCAGGGTAAGACTCCCCGGACTTGAAGACCACACGATGTTCTGTTCACTAATGAAGACATCAGTCCACTGGGTGCATACTTCGTATGCTTCCGGGCCGCCTGTCCAGTCTGTCTGAATGGAGGTTTCGGAACTTGCAGTCTGACTGAATGTGATGAGAAGGATGGAAACAAGAACTCCGTTCCCCTTTTGGGAAACTCCCCGGATAACATTCCTGCTTAACATACACATATATACCTTCTGCAATAATATACTAACACATTTTTAAATATGTTTATTGTATTCAAAACAGTCAAGCACTGTGTGTCAGGTTCTCCAGCGACTGCTCCCGTTCATAGTGCCAGTGGAATCTCAGTCGGTAATCATACCGGGTGTTTATCTCTGGAGTTCAAAATATGCTTCACACCGTAGAATTGTATTGTAAAACGCCTTTATGTATAGTCCTGTCTTCGGCATCAGTTTTGCCGAAAAAGTTCTTTTAACAAAGGGGGATGACATGAGATTTTTTGTTACCGTAACAGCTCTCACCATGCTTTTTGCCCTTACCGGCTGTGGTGAACAGCCCGTTCCGGAAACCGAAGCAGCCGATGACTCCGTAACTCAGCAGGAAGATACCCCGGTTACCGGAAACGGTATCATTCTTCCAGATGGCTGGGCAATGACCGACGCAGTATCAGCATCGGAAATTGAAGCCATCATGGGTACACCCGGTTTCGATGTTTTTCCGGAAGCCGCCAGCAGTGCATCTTCAGGAAGGCCCATAGGCAGTTACAATGTAAGCAGTGTTCCTTACAGCAAGGTACGTTTCGAAGCTGACGTGAACGGTGGACAGGAAGCATACGACACAGCAGCCGGTTTCCTCTCCGACCCCACTGAGATAACGGGACCCAATTGGGATTCAGCTGTTATCGGTGAAGTGGCAGCGGGAGAAAGAACCCAGGTGAGAATAGTGGTTCTCAAGGGAGACCTGTGCTTCATTGTATCATGGGAACCTGACGTGTTTCCGGACCTGGACAGAATTGAAACCAGCGTGAAGCTTGCGGATCTTCTTACAGCCAATCTCTACGGGCTTTAGATAATACACTGGTGTTTGCAGTGTTCAGGAACACTGTTCAATTGATGTTCTCAGAAAACCGCGGGTGTGCACCCGCGGTTTTCCGCAGGTGAGGCAGCACCGGGAATGCTGAGGGGGAAGAAATATACCCAAAATAGCGTAAGATATACTTAACGAAACACATAGGAACAAGTTAGTGGCAGACTTTCCCGGGGCGGTTTTCCTTCATTGAAGAACCACTTCTGTTTTACGGTTTGGAGCTGTCTGTTCGGTACGCCATACCGGATGCTTTCAGAGCCTTGATCATGTAAATCTTCATGCTCAAAGAAAATCAGTCACTGTTGTGGGGATGACGAAGTCAGTGGATTGATGAAGTCAGGGAAAACCCCAGTTTGTTTTCCAGAGTTATTTGGCTATACTTTTGAAGGCAATATTCAGGGAAGTGTTTATGCTTTCAGCTAAACAAGTTCGCTATTTTCCGATCCAGCAGATAAACAATGGATCACATTGTCTTCAGGATTATGCATGGTCCTTCATGAAACGGGGAGCTCTCCCGTGGTCGGAACCCGGGTACTCGGGCAGAACATGAAACGGAAACTCACAGCGCTGTCATCAGTCCTTCTTCTGATCCCTTCAAACAGCCTGTCTCAGTATTTCGGTGAAGTTGAAGCCTGGGGCAATGATGATTACTACCAATGCTGGGTCCCGGACGGCCTTAACGAAGACTATACCATTGTAACCGGTGGCGTATCGCACAGTGTAGGTCTTCAGAGCAGCGGTTCTATCATCGCCTGGGGAGGTAACTTTCTAGGTCAGTGCGACGTACCTGATGACATGGCGCCGTTCATTTCAGTCAGTTCAGGGAATAATCACTGCACAGCGCTGAGGTCTGACAGTACAGTAGTTTCATGGGGTTTGAACA
>CAZNFQ010000006.1:0-52246 GCA_964571965.1 uncultured bacterium
GTTAAGGCTACTTTCTTCTGGCTGGGCTGCCTGGCCGAGGATAATCCGGGGCTTGTCAGTCAGGTTGCAGCCGCCGGGCACGAAACAGGATGTCACGGATGGGGGCATGAACCCGTTGAAGATCTCGGACCTGTGTCCTTCAGAAATCAGACAGAAAAGGCACTGGAAGCCCTGTCCTCCATTGTCGGCTCCAGGATTACCACTTACAGGGCTCCCTTCTTCTCGATTACCCGGCGCTCATTCTGGGCCATGGATATATTGACCGAGCTTGGCATCGTTTACGATTCAAGCATTCTTCCAGCAGGGAGCTGGAGGTACGGTTTTACGGATTTCCCCCGGGGGATCTCCGTGGTGGAGACGCCATTCGGGGACATTACCGAGGTTCCAGTTTCAACATGCCCCGCTGGTCCGGTCAGATTTGCCACCGGGGGAGGCTGGTTCAGATTTCTTCCCTGCCGGCTTACGGACAGGTGTTTCAAGCGGTTGCAGGAAAACGGACAGCCCGGTGTGTTCTACTTCCATCCCTGGGAAATGGATACCGATCCACCGGTAAGATCCTTCGAACCCAGGGCATGGATATGTCACTACTTCCACAGGAAGTCCGCGGCGGGTTTGCTCGAGAGTTTTATAAGCACCCACAGCTTCACATCCCTTCAAGGGTATATGGAAGCAGAAAGGAAGTCAGATGGCACTGAAGACGGTTCAGTTCAGATACGGGAATGACAATCTTGGTTATCTGATCCGCGGAAAGAAATCTGCAGTGGCGGTTGACGGCGGGGAAGTGGATGCAATCGTTTCATACCTTGAGGAAAATGGACTTTCTCTGGAATATGTAACCAATACCCACTCACACGGAGATCACACCTGCGGGAATGAGGAGCTGCTGAAGAGAACAGGCGCGAAATTCCTGCCTGTCGAGGATCTTCCGGCAATGAAAAACATCGTTCTCGAGGGGAACAAGATACGGGTTATCCACACGCCGGGGCACACCGACGATTCAGTGTGTCTCAGCCACGGGATTCACCTGCTCACGGGGGATACCCTCTTCAACGGCAAGGTCGGCAGGTGCTTTACCGGAAACGTGGAAGCATTCTTCGATTCCATCAAGAAACTGCTCTGCCTGTCTGACGGCACCTACATCTATGCAGGTCACGATTACCTGCTGGAATACCTTGAAACCGCTGAAGAAATAGAGCCGGAGAATGAACTGATCAGGGTATACAGAGAGGGCTACGATCCCGGAGGGTTGCTTACCTCTACCCTCGGCTGGGAAAAGAAGGTTAACCCTTTCATACGCTATAATCTGCCCTGTATTGCAGCACTGCTGAACAGCAGGGGGCTTCCCGCAGAAACTGAATTCCAACGATTCTCGTCCATGCTGAAACTAATGTAAGGAGTATGAATGACTGACAATGTACCAACCAGGGAACAGGCCATGAACCTTCTTCGTGAACACAACAGCAGCCAGTCGCTTATCAACCATGCTCTCTCCGTGGAAGCTGTCATGCGTCATCTTGCTTCCAAGCACGGCGAAGACCCTGATAAATGGGGGATTATCGGGCTGATTCACGATCTGGACTACGAGCGGTATCCTGATAAACACTGCACCATGACCCATATGATCCTGGCCGGTCTTGGCTGGCCGCATGACTACATACATGCCGTAATGTCCCACGCCTGGGGGATATGCACCGATGTGGAACCCACTCATATTATGGAAAAGTACCTTTACGCCATCGACGAACTTACGGGTCTTGTTACAGCCTGCGTTCTGGTGAGGCCTTCAAAAAGCCTTTCTGATCTGAAGGTGAAGTCCGTTAAAAAGAAGTGGAAAACGAAGCACTTCGCCGCAGGGGCAAGCCGGGAGGTGATGGAGAAGGGCGCAGAAATGCTTGGCGTGGAGATCTCCGAACTTATTCAGGACGTGATTGACGGTATGAGAACCGTTGCAGGAGAAATAGGGCTGGACGGTTCACTGGCAGAAGCTGATTAGCAGCCCTCCGAGTTCACCTGCTTCAGTTCCCGGTGGACCTTCCGATATCTTGCATAACCGGTAATCGCCACGGCAATAGCCAGTGGGATGAGCAGCCATCCTAAAATTCGCAGTTCCGCTTCAACCCTCAGCAGCTTGATAAGTGTTATTCCGGAGGCAAGGAGCATTATTGCCGTGCGGATATAGGCCAGAAGGGTTCTTTCATTGGCCATTACCGTTCGTTCCTTTGCCAGCTCATCCTTAAGGTCTTTGCATGTGTGTCCGGTATTCATTCATTCTCCTCAGAAGGTGTCCAGGTCTCTTCCGTAAACCACATCACCTGAATATATGCCGGTTATTTCAGCAAGAAGTTGGCATTCTTCCTCTCCGTGCAGCAGCTGGTGGTAAAGTACAAGGAGTCCGGGTTTCACCCTTCCTGCTATTTCAGCCAGTTCCTCTGCAGAGGTGTGAACAGCTCTGTGGTATTTTCTCCAGTCTTCGGTCTTTCTCCGGAACCCCGCGGAGGAATACACTTCATGGATCAGTATGTCACAGTTTCCATAGTGTTCGTCCATGTCTTTGAAAGGGGCGGTGTCGCCGGAGATAACCACCGTTGTTCCCCTGGATGTGAATCTGTATCCGTAGGACTCCAGGCCACCGTGATTCACCCTGAAGGCTTCTATGGATGTACCGTTCTCCTCAAGCACCGTTCCCGGGCCGACCTCTTCCACTATGACCTCAATGCCTGTGGAATTGGCCGGTTCCAGCCCGTAGAGCCTTTCATGAATGTCTATCCTGTAGGCCTCCAATATGTTCTTTACCATACAGGCAGTACCCCGGGGACCCCATACTCTGAGGGGGGGCTTCCTTTCGAGCACCCAGGGTGTAAGGATCATGTCCGGCAGGCCTGCCGTGTGGTCCGAATGCAGATGGGTGAGAAACAGATTCTGAAGGTTTTTCGGCTCAAGCTCCCTTGTTCCGTTCTCGAAAGCGGCTGAAGCTCTTCTGACCACCCCTGGTCCACAATCCACCACATAGGAAATCCCATCTGCGATAATGGCCACAGAAGGTCCTGACCTGTGAGATTCCGCATTGGGGGTTCCTGTGCCGAGAAGTACGGTTTTCATGTTCCTCTCATTCACCAATGGCTTCAGCATTAAGAGTTTTCCGTGAAGCTCTATTTATAATGACTGCCGCAAAGATGTCGGATGCCCTTACATAAGTCGGCTGTTTCAATGCCGTAGGCTTGTCCGCCTGTTTTCTCCAGGAGGATACCGCCCTGTGTGATCGACGTTTCTCCCGGGGAGAAACTGCTTCCATTGAGCTGACTGGCTTGCTGTTCCTCCATGTCCGTTTCAGATTATAATTCAGGTCTTCAGCTTTGCGGAATGCATATACGTAACCGCGGGAATCCAGTGGTATGGTTAAAGAGCGTTTTATTCTTTACACAGGCAACCCTGGTACCGCCTTCCAGAGCTGATGGACGGGAGAGAAAAAGTGACTGGTACACTTGTCAACACGGCCACAGTTCTTGCAGGGGGGACCCTGGGCAGCTTTCTGGGTGCCGGTCTTCCTTTGAAGATGAAGGAAACGGTGATCACCGGCATGAGCCTTGTGGTGATTGTGCTGGGGGTACAGATGGCCCTTGGAACAGGGAACATTCTCATTGTTCTCGGAAGCATATCCCTGGGCGGCATTACAGGAGAGATACTGGGTATTCAGAGAAGACTGGACGACCTTGGCAACTTCCTTGAAAGGAAAGCTTCCGCTTCTACATTCCTCTCGAAGGGCAGATTCAGTCAGGGTTTCGTTACCGCATCCCTGGTTTTCTGCATTGGACCAATGACCGTTCTCGGTTCGATTCAGGACGGGTTGACAGGTGACAGCTCGCTTCTTCTGGTAAAAAGCATGCTGGACGGTTTTGCTGCCCTTGCCTTTGCCAGTGTTTTTGGAATGGGGGTTACCGCATCAGCTCTGGTGGTGCTTCTCGTACAGGGATCACTAACCATGGGAGCGTCATTCTTCAGCGGATTCCTTACCGGTCCCATGATAGCAGAGATGTCCGCATCCGGCGGGGTAATAATGCTTGGTATATCGGTTCACATGCTGGAACTGAAGAGCATAAGACTTGCAAACTATCTGCCGGCACTTGTTTTTGCCCCGCTTATCGTTTGGATAATGGGCTTGTTCGCTTAGCAGGTTGCGCAGACAGCCCTGCCGGCGGTATTTATTCATATGTGGTTAATTGCGAAAGAAGTTTGAATTGAACAAAGCTGCGTTTTTTATTCTTCTGGTTGTTGTAGGTGCAGGATTGGGATTCCTTTCAGGAACCCTGACCGCTCCCATGGTTTTCAACACGCCGGTATTCCTTTCTTCCATGGGCTCTTCTGCCGCCCCGGTGTCTGTGCCTGACGTAACAGGTTTCACCAGGGCAGAGGCCCAGAGCGCAATCGAGGGGGGAAACCTGGTGCTTGCGGGTCAGTGGAGCGAGTACGGTGATTTCGAAACCATGGGTCTCGTTGTAAGGCAGGATCCTCCAGCTGGAAGCCAGGTGCCGCAGGGAGCCCCTGTGAACATCTTCTGGAACGTAGGCCCTCTTTTCAGGTCTTTTCACCCTGATTCTCTCATAGGTCTTTCTGCAAGCCAGGCCGAAGAAAGAATTGCGGACTGGCAGCTCTATTCCGCAGGGAGAACAAGAATTCCCCATCCTACGGTTCCTGAGGGGCATGTTATTGCCGTTGCTCCCAGATTCACCGACAGCATTTCCGTAACAAGACCGGTAAGGCTTCTGGTTTCCAGCGGCTGGACAGGTATGCCCGTTCTGGTGGGAATGGAAGTTGAGGAAGCGGAAAGCCTTGCGGTGAACAGGGATCTTATCTTCGTGGTAACAGAGGAAAGAGTTGTAACTGATGTGCTGAAAGAGGGAACAGTCCTCGAGCAGACCCCGCCTTCCGGTTCCCAGTGCAGTCGCGGCGATACTGTTTTTGTGGTTACCGGATCCATGGGTGGAGGCTGGGGACAATGGTGACAAGGATAGCCCCTTCAATTCTTGGATGTGACCATGGGAAACTTGCAGAGGCTTCAGTCAGTCTTCAGGGTTATGGAGCAGATCTGATTCACCTTGACGTGATGGACGGAGTGTTCGTGCCGGTACTCACCTTCGGTGCGGGAGCAGCCTCGTCGATCTGCGATTCGGTTTCAATACCGGTTGACGCGCATCTCATGGTGGATCGTCCCGGAAATCTTATCGAAGCTTTCGCAGACGCGGGGTGCCGGTATATAACGATTCATCCTGAATCCTCCGAAAAGCACATTCACCGTGTTCTGGGCAAGATACGCAGCCTGGGCTGCAAACCGGGAATTGCCCTGAACCCGGCCACCTCGCCGGATGTGGTAAGGTGGACCGCTGAACTTGTGGATCTTGTACTTGTGATGACGGTCAACCCGGGGTATGGAGGTCAGAAGCACATAACCGCCATGCACCGGAAAATACGAACCGTGAGAGATATTCTCCACGATGCCGGCAGATCCGATGCTTCTGTTGCTGTGGATGGAGGTGTGACGGGTTCCAATGCAGGTGATCTGGTAAGAGCCGGTGCCGACATTCTTGTGAGCGGTTCCTACATTACCTCCTCTGACGATCCGGCCTCAGCCATTAATTCTCTCAGAGTTATGCCATGAGAACTGTGGTGTTTCTGACTCTTGTTTGCCTGCTTCTTTCATGCGGTGCGGAAACATCCAGCTCTATTGAGATAGAAATGATCAGGGATAGGCTCAACAGAAACGCATGCCGGATAGCAAGGGAAGATCTCATTTTCCAGATAAATGACCTGGAATTCATAAATGACACTTCATTTACGGTGATTCCCTTCGATATGCTTGCCGAATCCCTTACTGTCTGTCCGGTTACCGGGGAGCAGTTTCAGATGCTCGTGGATAACGATGACAAAAAGATAGTCTGCCCCTCCGGACATGGTCACACAGATTTCTGAACCACGTTTGACGTGACTCCAGATTCAATTATAATTGCTTGACACTCAGGGGGTTTTCTTTACCCTGCTGAAGTAGTGTAATTGGAGCTAACAACATTTTATTGGGGTATTATTCGTGTTTGACAAGCTTTCACAACGACTTGGTGATACTTTCAAGAACCTGTCAGGCAGGGGTGTTCTTACGGAAAAGAACATTTCCGATGCCATGCGGGAGGTAAGAAGGGCTCTTCTTGAAGCTGATGTGAATTTCAAGGTTGCCAAGCAGTTCGTCAGTGATGTTACCGAAAAGGCAAACGGCGAAAAGGTTCTGAGAAGCCTTACCCCCGGCCAGCAGGTCATTAAGATAGTAAACGACCAGCTTGTCGATCTTCTCGGCAGTACAACGGAAAAACTGAACCTTCCGGGTAAACCCCCGCATGTTATACTTCTGCTTGGACTTCAGGGTTCAGGCAAGACCACCACTGCAGCAAGGCTGGCATGGCTGCTTCAGAAGAAGCAGAACAGACGGTGCATGGTGGTGGCCGCAGACCTTCAGAGACCGGCGGCCATAGATCAGCTCGAGGTAATGGCCGAGAAAGCCGGAGCGGCTTTCTTCTGCAACAGGGACGCCAAGGACCCTGCCGGGGTGGTGGAAGAGGCTCTTCACCAGGCAGCCCTTCAGTACCACGATGTTGTGATAGTGGACACAGCCGGAAGACTTCATATCGACTCCGAGCTAATGGACGAGCTGAAAAGGGTGAAGGAAGTTTCAAATCCCGATGAGTCGCTGCTGGTTCTCGACGGGCTTTCAGGGCAGGACGCCGTTAACGTTGCCGTGGAGTTCAACCGGCAGATCGGGTTCACAGGCTCCGTTCTCACGAAGATGGACGGCGATTCCCGGGGAGGCGCCGCCCTTTCATTCAGGTCCGTTACCGGTAAACCCATCAAGTTCATCGGTGTTGGCGAGAGTGTCAGCGGTCTCGAGGAATTCGATCCTGCAAGGCTTGCAGGACGCATTCTGGGAATGGGTGATATCGTAGGTCTTGCTGAAAAAGCCCAGGAAATGTACGATGAGCAGGAGGCGGTGAAGCTTCAGAAAAAGCTGAAGACCAACTCATTCAACCTTGAGGATTTCAGGAAAGAACTGACGAAAATAAAGAAAATGGGTTCCCTCAGTGAATTGATGGCCATGCTTCCCAAGGGTATGCGTCCTACGGGCATGGACCTCGACCAGTCCCAGTTCACAAGGATGGAAGCACTCATAAATTCCATGACCGCCAGGGAAAGGCAGAAGCCTGAGATAATAAACGGAAGCAGAAGACAGAGAATAGCAAGGGGCAGCGGCACCACAGTTCAGGATGTGAACCGTCTCTTGAAGGAATACAGAACCATGAAAAAGATGATGAAACAGATGCGCAACAGTCGCGGAATGGCTGGAATGTTCAGATGATCCGCAGAGCTGCGCCGGGAACAGGAGGTAACGATTGGTCAAGATAAGGCTTAGAAGGATGGGAAGTGCAAAAACTCCCTTCTACAGAATAGTTGCTGCCGATGCCAGGAAGGCAAGAGGCGGCAGTTTCATCGAGATACTGGGATACTATGATCCACTGCGTAAACCCCTTGAACTCAAGGTCGACGAGGAAAAGGTGTTCAAGTGGCTCGGTCACGGAGCACAGCTCACAGACACCATGAAGAGCCTTCTCCGCAAAAGCGGTACCATGGCCAAATGGAACAGGATACTTCATGGAGAAGAGGGCGTTGAACCTGAAACCGTGTTTATCAAGGGCGAGAGCAGGAACAGCTGATACTGGGATGTATGACCCAAAACCACACAACCGGAGGACAAGATGAAAGAACTCGTTGAACACATGGCCCGCACCCTGGTCGAACACCCCGACGAGGTATCCGTCGAAGAGACGACAAGGGAAGACATGACTGTCTACGAGCTCAGGGTCGAGGAAGCGGATCTCGGCCGCGTTATCGGTAAGGAAGGCAGGATTGCCAAGGCAATGAGGATGATAATCCGTTCAGCCGCGGCGAGAAAAGGAGAAAAGGCCACTATAGAGATAGTGGACTAAAATCGAATGGAAAGAAAAGTAACCTACGGATACGTGGAAAGGACCCACGGGCTTAAGGGCAGACTGGTTCTCAAGCTTTTCGTGATGGGACCTGCCGTTCCCCTCGACGAGGGATCGGTTCTGTTCATCGGGGAGAAGCCCTTTACGGTTACCCGCTCCAGGAAAAAAGACAACGAACGGATAACAGTGGACTGTGAAGGACTTTTTTCCAGGGAGCAGGCGGATGCCCTTCGTGGAGAAACCGTTACAGTGGACCTCGAATCGGTTCTTAAGGAGGGTTTTCCCCTTCCTGTCCATGGATTCTCGGGTTTTACCGTTCTTTCCGGCGGAATGCGTTTTCAGGTGGAGGAAGTGCAGTATAACAGCACCAACCCACAGCTTATGGTCAAGGGGGAGAAGGGTGTGTTCCCGGTTCCCCTGAATTTGGCCCTGACCGGTGAGGTGGACCCTGAACAGCGCACTATTACCGTACAGCTGCCTGAGGGCCTGGAGGAATTATAGAACCGGCCCTCAGAGTTGCTGTTGCTACTGCATTTCCCGATCTCTTCCGTGACTTCCTGCGAACAGGGGTTACAGGACGGGGAATAGCCAACGGGATTGCTTCAGTGGAGCTATTCGACATAAGGGACCATCCCGTTGACAAAAGAGGTTCCATCGACGATTACCAGTTCGGCGGAGGAGCAGGAATGGTAATCAGACCAGAACCTTTGTTCGATACCCTTGAATCCATTCCATGGAGGAACGGAGCAAGGGTGGCCCTGATGACTCCTCAGGGCAGGCAGCTTGATACCGCCTATGCGGGAGAGCTGGCAGGCTGCGGTAAACTGATCGTTTTCTGCGGCAGGTACGGAGGAGTGGACGAAAGGTTCCGTGCTGAAGCGGTAACCGATGAGATTTGTGTGGGAGAAGCGGTTGTTTCCGGCGGTGAGATACCCGCCATGTACATGATGGAAGCCGTCTTCAGGTGGCTGCCCGGCTTTCTGGGCAGAATGGAGTCGGCGAAAAGCGACAGTTTTGCCACTGGCCTTCTGGACTATCCGCGGTACACCAGGCCGGCAGAATACAGAGGAATGTCGGTTCCCGGGGAACTTCTCTCCGGAAACCATGCGCTGATAGCTGAATGGCGGTTCAGAGAAGCTCTTTTGAAAACCAGAAGGGTGAGACCTGATCTGCTTGAGAACTGTAAAGAAGAAGAAGTGAAAAAAAGGTTCGCGGAACTGATGAAGGAAGCGGACCGGGCAAAGGAGCAGGACAATGGATGAACTGCTGAGAAGTGTGGGTCAGGTGCAGATGCGAACGGACATCCCTGACTTCAGGGCGGGTGACACCGTCAAGGTACACTATCAGGTTATCGAGGGTGACAAGGTAAGGGTTCAGGTTTTCGAGGGCACCGTTCTCGCAAGAAGAGGCGGGGGCATCGACGAGACCTTTACCGTAAGAAAGATCTCAGGCGGTGTTGGTGTCGAGAGGGTTTTCCCCCTTCACTCCATCCGTATAGCAAAGATCGAACTGAGCAGGCGGGGTAAAGTCCGCCGCAGCAAGCTTTTCTATCTTCGCAAGAAGACAGGAAAAGCAGCAAGGATCAAAGAGCGCAGAACCTTCGAGGGATAGTGAGCGATCTTTTCCTTTTTGACAGGAAGAACAGGCAGCGTTATGGATGTATCGCCGGCCTGGACGAAGCGGGAAGAGGGCCTCTGGCAGGCCCTCTTGTTGCAGCTGCCGTAATCTTCCCTGACAGCTTCAGTCATCCGCTGCTGAACGACAGCAAGAAACTCACCGACGGAAGAAGAAGAGAACTGCTTCCCATAATCAGAGAAAATGCCATAACATTTTCCACCGGAGTCGTTACCCCTTCAGAGATAGACGAGAACAGAATGGCCTGGGCGGTTCGGACCTCTTTCAAACGGGCAATGAAGCCCCTTGCTGAAAAAGCCGACCTTTTCCTTGTGGACGGCAACAGTGTTGCAAATCTGGATCACCCCTGTCTTTTCATAGTGAAGGGTGACTCGAAAAGCCTTTCCATTGCCGCTGCCAGCATCGTGGCCAAGGTAACCAGAGACGACATGATGATACAGGCGGCCAGGGATTACCCTGACTACGGGTTCGAAAAACACAAGGGCTATGGAACACGGGATCATGTGGCGGCACTGCGGAAACAGGGACCCTCACCCATCCACCGAATGTCATTCGAACCCCTCTGTTCAATGTATTCCACCGGTCAGCTCTCTCTTTTTCCCATGGAGAAACCGAAGCCCGGAATGGCAGCTGAAAGCAGGGCATGCGATTTCCTTTCAAGAACCGGATACAAGATTATCGAGAGGAACTGGAAATGCAGTTCCGGAGAGGTGGACATCATAGCCTCGAAGGATGAAATCGTTTTCTTCATTGAGGTGAAATCATCCTTTTCAGGCAGGGAAGATCTGGCTCTGGGTAAAATGAATGCCTCAAAAATCGAAAGAATAAGGAATGCAGCTTCCATCTGGATGTCTGAAAGAGAGTATACCGGGGATACCGCAATACTCTTCTCTTTGTTCTCCCCTGCTGGAATTGAGCTTTTCCCAGTAATTTGAGCAGATAAATCTGCTCTTCAATAAATCAAAAGTCTTTATTAGAGTAATCCGCAGGTACTTGTTTTCTGACTCTGCTTGTATATATTTTCGTGAAACGTTTTCTTTGAAAGGAGAACAGCTGTGAAATACACTTTTCTTTTACTTGCCTTCCTTACCGTCGCATCCTTTGCGGCTGAAAGAGTGGTGACCTGGGAGTACGCAACTCAAACTGGTTGAAACACCTGCTACAACAGCTGGTCAGCTGTCAAAGCCGCTATAAGCCCCTTCGTCGCTTCAGGCGACGTTGCGCCTTTCTACCATTTCTACAACGGCCCCGGAGCCAATTCCTTCTCTTCAGCAAGAATCAGCATCTTCGGTAATGGCTATACTCCCTGTGTGTCCATCGACGGTCTTCCTGCAAGCTACACTCCGTCAACCTATACGGCGGCTATTAACTCGAGACTTGCGGTTCCGTCATACGTTTCCATCGACGTTGATTGCGTGGGAGATGAAACCGGCGGAACGGCTTATATCAGTGTAACTGCCGAGCAGGATCTCGATACTGGAGTGAAACTCTGGTCCGCAATACTCGAGGACCATGAAATCGCAACAAGCGCATGGGGTAGTGGATACAACGGCAAGGAAATGATGTGGATTCCGGTAGTTGCTCCAACTCCTACTTCCGGAACGGTACTGAATTTCACAGGCCCTTACCCGCAGACCATTGAAATACAGGGCAACTACACTTTGAACCCCTCTATCCATCCCTTCGACAACCTCAACATCGGTGTGATCGTGCAGGGTTATCAGAGTGCGTCCACAAAAGAGGTGTTCAACGCATACTTCAACACACTCAGTTATGCATCAGGTACTGCCGAGGATGCCTCTGCCGCCGTTGAGAGCAGAACTCTTCTCGGTGCATGGCCCAACCCGTCCACCGGCACATTCTCCGTTTCCACCCAGCTTCCGCAGGGTGTGAACGGAACCGTTGAGATATTTGACATCTCAGGTCGTTCCGTGGGAACCTTCAATGCCGGTTCCATACAGAGCATGACCATCGAGGAAGCAGGTTTATACTTCCTGAGACTAACCACGACCACAGGTGAAACGGTAAACAGACAGATAGCGATCGTCAGATAATCAGTCTTTGGGGTTAATATGGCGGAGGGGCTTCCCGGCCCCTCCGCTATTGACTTTTCAGGGTTATCCGGTTAATTTGCCAGCCGAATCAAATCAGACATAATTCTCCAGAAGGGGTTTGACATGAGCAGATGGCTTGTAACCGGAGGCTCCGGTTTTCTTGGTATAAACCTTATCCGTGAACTGGTGGGCAGGGGACACGAGGTCGTATCCCTGGACATCGAGCCTTTTACATACCCGGACATGATGGACAGGATCGACCATCACATAGTGGATGTCAGGGACAGAAAAGCAGTGGATGAGCATATGTCCGGAAACATCGACGTGTTCATGCATGGAGCCGCCGCCCTTCCTCTGTACAAAAAGTCAGATATTCTCACAACCAACGTGGATGGAACCAGGAACGTTCTCGAATCAGCTGAGGCTCATGGGGTAAAACGGGGTATCTACATATCCTCTACGGCGGTTTACGGCATTCCCGAGAAGCATCCCATATTCGAAGATGATCCCATGGTAGGTGTTGGTCCGTACGGCAGCACCAAGATAGAAGCTGAAGGCATGGTAAACGATTTCAGGAAGAAGGGAATGACCATTACCTCCATCAGGCCCAAGTCCTTCGTGGGACCTGAAAGGCTTGGAGTATTTGCCATCTTCTACCAGTGGGCTTCCGAAGGAAGAAGCTTCCCCATGATTGGAAGGGGAAGGAATCTCTATCAGCTTCTTCATGTGGAAGACCTGTGCAATGCAATAATCCTGGCGGCGGAGTTTGAGGATAAAGACGCGGTGAACACCGAGTTCAACATAGGCGCAAAGGAATTTTCAACCATGCGCGAGGATTACCAGGTGGTTCTGGATAAAGCAGGTTTCGGAAAGAAAATAAAGGAATCACCGGCACATCTCGTGATATTCGCACTTGAGGTCCTCGAGTTCTTCAAGCTGTCACCGCTTTATCCATGGGTTTACAAAACCGCCACAAAAGACTCATTCGTTTCCGTGGAAAAAGCTGAGAAACTCATGGGATTTATTCCGAAGTACTCCAACAAAGAAGCCCTTCTGGCAAACTACCAGTGGTACCTGGACAACAGGGATAATTTCGGAAAAGGCGGTGACGGAGTTTCCCACAGGGTCCCGTGGGGCCAGGGGATTCTGGGTCTCGCCAGGCATTTCTTCTGATGCACTTCGCACTGGTCATCGGTGCAGCCGGAGGTATCGGCAGGGAAACTGCCCTGCTTCTGAAGGATCGTGGATTTCGTACTGCGGGGGTTGATAGAAAGCCCTTCAGTATTCCAGGGGTAGAAACGGCTGTTCTGGACATTACCAGCCGGGACAGTGTGCTGCAATACGTACAGAGGCTGGATACGCCGGTGGACGCTCTGGTGGTAAGCGCGGCTGTTCACAGCACCCATCCTGCTGAATACCTTACGGATGAACTGGTGGATTCAGTTTTCGATGTGAATCTTTTAAGCCACGTAAAGCTTTTGAGGGATATCCTTCCACGAATGAACGATGGAGGATCCATTGTGGGAGTCAGTTCCATCGCAGCCTGTATCGGGGTTCCCATGTCATCACTGTACTCAGCTTCGAAGGCCGGTCTCGAGGGTTTCTATGAATCACTGAGAACAGAGGTGGCTTACAGAGGCATAAGGGTTTCCGTGATTCATCCCGGGAACGTGAACACGGGTTTCAACGAAACAGGGAACACATATACCCCCCTGGGAAATCCCGGAGTGGATCAGCACTATTCCGATGTGGTAAAAAGCATAGACAGCAGTCTCGGGATTTCCCCGAAAAGGGTGGCGGAAGCCATAGTGAAGGTCTTAGGCAGGAGAAACCCCAGATTCTGCTACGTGGTGGGGATGAATGCAAGGAAGGCCAACTGGGCTAAAAAGCTATTGGGACGCGACCTGGCAATTAAGCTCATGGGGAAATTCTTCGGGTTCTGACTTATTATCCCGCAGGTACCTTCTGCCTGAAATCCTGAAAGTCCAAGGCCTGATGGAAGCTTTTCCACGGATGCACCCATGATGCGCTGCTCTTCGTAAACTGCAAACCATACCTTCAGTGGTCAATCTGCACTTGCCCCCCGGATGGGAACAGGTTAAACTGCTTGTATTGAAAGGAGCGGTCATGACCTTCGGATTATTCTGCGCCATAATTTTCTCTGCTTCCGGTTTGACTGATTCACTTCCCCTCTCAGACGGTGGTATCTGCCGCGTGATCCGGGACGATCTCAATGAATACACCTCCGTTCTCCGGATCGAGTCCGTTGACTCCGGCGGAGCCGTCAGGTGGACGGCGGAAGCCCTTCCAGTAAGGAACGACGCATTATCCGGACTCATCTCGGAGTCAGCCCAGGGCGGTATTCTATTTGCAAGCGCCTTTGGAGAAGGCTATACCGATATTCTTCTACAGCTGTTCAGTGACCGGGGAGAGCTGCTCAATGCAGACACGGTGTCGCTGGTCTGTTACGATTCACCCCAGGCTCTGGTTGTAACAGAAAACGGATTCGCTCTGGCCTGGGACTCCTGGTCGGAAGAGCGCGGCATTCATCTTGCATTCATATCCAGCCAAGGCAGGGTGGTTGATACCCGGTTCGCAACCGGAACAGTTAACCCCGGTCCCGTGGCGCTGGAAAGCATTGATGGATGGCTGGTGCTTGGTGTATCACCCATTCTGGCGGAAGATGACGTGCTGTTTTTCTATAGCCGCACCGGCGAGAGAAGACGTTCCATAACCCCGGAGCTTCCAGATGAGGCTCAGCTCATCGAAAGCATTCAGCACTCGGAAACAGGCACCTTCAGTGTGGTGTGGAAGTCACTTCCCGATGAAGATGGAAACGCAGTGATAAGTATAACGGAACATCTTTTGTGAAGTATGCAGGGGGACCTGTCTGGAGACGGCCCCCCTGCTGCCTTCTACAGTGAGAGGATCTTCACCGATTCGAACGCATTTTCCGTTTCCAGGGAAACGATGAAAACACCTGCGGGGAGATCCGAAGGGATCATGAACGTGTGCTCTCCGGGGCTTAGTTCACCGGAGAAAACCGTGCCTGCAGTTCTTCCTGCAATGTCATGAACAGTGATTTCGGCATTACCTCCGGTATGGTTCACTACCACGGCACCCGGGGCTCTTCTTATGAATGCGCCGGAGGACTCTCCGTGTTCAATGCCCGAGTATGTGGTGGAAATGTAAACTTCCACGGTGTCTGCCGTTTCCGGAATGGAAGAAACGTAAACCTGGGTGTCTGCTCCGATGTAGTTTCTGCTGTCCGGAGTTGACCAGTAGCTGAATTCCGTATTCTGGGATGTTCCGGGGTAGGGGTCTCCAGTGTCTCCTCCGTTGGTGTTCTGCTCCAGGTCCCAGTTTCCGTCCGCCTGTTCCAGAGCCACCAGGTAGTGGCCATTCCCGGTGTAGCCCGGATACCACTGGTTGTCATTGCCGCTCTGTATCTCATCCACGTGCCAGATGAGAATCCCCTCTGATGGAAGGTACTCATCCCACCTTATATGTCTTCTGTTCTCCAGCAGGAAGTACTGATAGTAGGGTGAACCTCCCGTCCAGAGTCTGTAGGCTACATTAGAGAGTTCGTAAGCGGGAACCTGGTAAGTACCCGGTGCGGTGACATCGATGTACTCTGTGATTCCCAGCTCATGACGGCAGTATGGAGAAAACTCTGCGGGGCTCCAGCCGCCTCCATTGTATACCCCTCCGGCCATTATGCCCCAGTTGCCGATCCCCTTGGAGTCATAGTCGTAGTCGTAAAGGTCGGGAAGTCCCAGCACATGTCCGAATTCGTGACAGAATACCGCTGCGGACTTGTCTCCCGGGCTGTTGTTGTACTCGTTCTGCACACTGAAGGAATAAACATCCACACCGTCGAGGGTGAGGGGTGACGGGAGGCTCCAGGCGTGGGGCCAGATGGTATCCGGATTACCGGTGAACTGACCGGCGTACATCAGGTTTACCCCATCCACATATCCGTTTCCGTCATTGTCATACTGGGAGAAATCTACCACTGGGTCCACAAGCTGACACACTTCCTCCACCAGCCCCTGACTGTTCTGGGGATATGATCCCCAGCCGTAGTTGTTGTTCACGTAGTATCCGTATTCATTGGAAACCCTGTTCCAGCCGGTGGAACTTGGCCAGTTTACCGTTACTATGTCTATCTGTCCGAAGGAAACATCTCCGTAATATCTCTGCAGGGAGAATGTGTCCTGGGCGAATCCCATGGAATCGAAGTAAACTGACGGGGTAAGGGCCTGATTGTCGCTGAAATCCACCAGCAGTATGAGAACATTCATCTGGTCGTCACCCAGTGCTTTCACCAGGGGATTGTTCCCGCCGTAGAATTCTCCCGGAGCGTCAACACCCCTTTCAACGGCTTCCGTGTAGGAGCGAAGCCACTGCAGGTGCTCCCTGGAAGGTACCGGGAACATTCCCGGAGGAGGCGGAACTGCCAGGGCAAACAGGAACAGAACGGGAAGAACTGAAAGGGCTGATTTCATTATCTCTCCTTTTTCCAGGTGCGGCAGCACTGAATATAATAGCAGTAATGAAAACAGTTCCCGCCACGGTCAGGAGAGAAGAATGGATAACCTGAAAAAGACACTGAGTGAGAATCTGGCGGAAGTTCATGAGGAAATAGATAAAGCCTGTTCATCCTGCGGAAGAGCCCCGTCCGAGGTCTCAGTCATGGCAGTTACCAAAACCCATCCGGTGCAGTACATGCAGGCAGCGGTTGACTGCGGTATCAGGCACATTGGAGAAAACCGGATATCCGAGGGGGGCAGAAAAATCAAAGAGATAGGAAGGGAGAGCGCGTTATTCCATGCAATCGGCGTTCTTCACCGGAGTGAAGTCCGGCAGGCTGTAAGGGATTTTCAGTGGCTGGACGCCGTTGACCGTATCAAGATACTGGAGGAGATAGCCAGAAGGGGTGCTTCTCCGGAAATTCTTCTGGAGGTCAATACTTCAGGCGAGGACGCTAAAAAGGGATTTCCACCTGATCACACACTGCTGCAGGATGTTGTGGGAAGGGGATTGGAACTGGGCCTTCCCGTTAGGGGTTTCCTTACCGTGGGCCCATTGGGTAAAGGAGAGAAGGGCATGAGGGAAGCATTTGCCACCCTGAGGAATCTCAGGGATACCGTTTCAGGAGCCGCCAGCAGTGAACTTCCCGTGCTGTCCATGGGAATGAGCGACGATTTTGCCCTGGCAGTTCTTGAAGGCTCAACCATGGTCAGACTTGGCAGAAAGCTTTTCGGCCCCAGGGGATGAGCATGAAACATAGGCACTGCTCAAGGGTATACATCTCTGTGCAGAGTTTGCAGATGAGGTTTATTGTGCGATATTCAGCCCGACATTTGTTTTTCAATATAACGGAGGGGGCTTTGTGCGGGTAACTCCACTAGACATAAGAAGACAGAAGTTCCGTAAGGGCATGAGGGGCTACGATCCCGGCGAGGTGGATGCTTTTCTGGAGATGCTCGCGGATGCCTGGGAAGAATCGGCGGAGAAGGCGGATGGTGAAGCCAAGGAACTCGAGGTGCTCAGAGCGAGGGCCAGCGATTTCGACAGAATGGAAGGCGCGGTCAGGGAAGTTCTCGTTGCTCAGCAGAAAAGCGCTGACGTTGCCAGGGAAGAAGCCAACCGGGAAGCGGACCTGATCATAAGGGACGCCGAACTGAAGGCTCAGAAAATGCTCGACGAGGCAAAGAAGCGTGTCCAGATACTCACCGAGGCTATCAGGGAACTTCAGGACCGCAGAATGGAAATACTTATGAAGATGAACTCCTTCATCGAAAGTCAGAAAAGCATGGTAAAAATGGAGGAGTCCAGGATAAGAAGCGAAATCATCCCTGCTGATGAAAGGCTTCCCGGAGAGGAAGAGGGAGATATGCCTCTTCTGGAACTTTCCGAACTCTGACGGAGGAACAATGTCCCAAATTCCCCTTCTGATCCTTGCGGCTATTTCACAGCCGGCGCATCTGCCCGTGGAGAACGGTCTTCACTGGAACTCGGAACAGGCAGTTGTCAGCGAGTTCTGCCAGGGCCTTTACTCGGTGTTTCTTCCTGATTTCAATTCCCAGGGGGAATCCGGTGTTCATCTTCCGGAGAAAACCGTGATGCTTCCGGTGCCGGTCACCGGTGATGTGACCGTCAGTGTGGTTCCCGCCGGTATCAGGTCTCTGGGTACGGCACCCCCTGTTGCCATGTCGGTTTTTGAAGACGGCGGTGAAACCTTCGTTGAAGCTCCTTCCTCTGCTCTTCCCGATAACTGGGGCGGCATTGTGGATCGGGGAACCTTCCGCAGGGCAGGATATGTTCTTGTGCGGCTGAACCCGGTCATAGTCAGTGATGGTGAACTTCTAGCCGCTGATCTGGAGATAGTGCTCGATCACTCGGATGCCTCACGTGCTGAAACGGTGCGCGGCCATGAGGGTGACATATTCGGTGAGGTATTCGGAACGAACGCCGTTTGGAGAGAGCCTGTATCAAGGGCTCTGGACAGTCCGTTCTGGGGCAGACCCTGGGCAAGGATCCAGGTTGACACCGCAGGGGTTTTCCAGCTGACGGGAGAAATGATCCCGGAGGCGGTGGGCATGCCTTCAGGAAGCTTCTCAATGATAACCGGCCGCGGGAAGATGATGAACTCCGACGAACCTGCGAATGATTCCTTCCAGCCCCGTCCTGTTCCCGTTTATATAGAAGACGGCGGTGACGGCACCTTCGACACTGAAGACACCATTCTGTTTTACGGCCGCGGTCTTTCCTGGTGGGATAATTTCATGGAAAACCACTTCAACAGCCGGTACTCCCATGAGAATACATACTGGCTCACATGGGGCGGTGAGGGCGGTCCGTTCATGGATGTCCTCGATGGATCGGTCACAGGAGCTCCATCCGCAGGCACCAGTTACGTGAACATGCTGCATTTCGAAGAGAACCAGACTCTGGCTCCCTCTTATGGTGTGTTCCAGGACCAGTACGGTTGGCACAGAATTGCTTCATCGGTTCCTGCGAACTACAGTTTTTCTACACCTGGAGTAATCGGCGGCGGCAGCATGAAGCTGCACTTTTACATGTCCGATGGAAGCAACGTTGAGGCCACTGCCACAGTTAACGGAATAGTTGCTGCCGATACCGTTCTGAAGAACTCCGGCGACTATATATGGGAGTTCCCAGTGGGCAATTTCGAGACCAGCGGCAACAGCATGTCCATCCGTTTCGACGGTTCCGGTCATGTGATTTATACCGACTGGTTCGAGGTTTTCCCGGAAACCGGTTATAGAAGCTGGTCGACCATGTGCCGGGTACCTCTGGACAGAGGGTTTCCATCAGGGGAACGAAGACTTGTCACCTGGTCCCAGAGCCTTGGCAGTGACGCCTTCGTTTGCATTGTCCAGTCTGACACCGCAGCAGCGGTTGTGAACATTCCAGGGGGGAAGGATTTCGAGGTACCCATGCCCTCGGACTGGTTCCAGCCCGTTATGTGGGTCGTTCCCGGCGGTTCTTTCCCGGAACCGGTTTCCGTAACATCCGCCAGCCCCGGAAGAATACTGGAGACCATTTCCTCGGGTAGCACCATTTATGTTTATCCTGATCAGTTCGCAAGTGACATGCCCCTTTTCCAGCGCGGACGAACCGATGTTCAGATGCTCAGCCTGTCAGAGATTTACGATGAATTCAATGGCGGGGTACGTGATCCCAACGCAGTCAGGGCGTTCTTCGCCTGGGCGGTGAACAGCTGGGCTGAGCCTCCCGATCAGCTTGTTCTCGTTGGTGACGGCCACTGGGATTCCAGGGGTTTCACCACGGACAAGCCCTGTCCCATGGACATAATCTCGTATCAGTTCTTTTCCGGTCATCCTGTTTGTACCGATCATCTCTATACATCCCTCACATTCGCCGGTCTGCCTGAAGCAGCTGTGAGCAGGATTCCCGTTTCCACAAGAACTGAACTGCAGCTGGTGGCCCAGAAGAGCGCCGGGTACTCGGATCCTTCACAGGAGTGCGGAACATGGCAGTCCGTTGTGCTTGGTGCTGGAGATGACGAGAGATCTCCCAAGTTTCCCCAGTACGACGAGACCTACCACACAGAGGACGCGGAAATTGTCATGACCCAGCATGTGCCGGACAGGCTTGTTCCCCTGCGTAATTATCTGATTTTTTACGACTGGAACAGCAACTGGAAGAAACCCGAGTGTCGAACCGATTTCATAGAGAACTGGAGCGAAGGTGCTTTAGCTGTATTTTTCCTGGGACACGGAAGCTTCGATCAGATCGCCGATGAGGGGCTTCTCTACATAGAAGACACCCAGGCCCTTGCCTGCGGTCCAAGGCTTCCCTATGCCTTTTTCGGCTCATGCGACGTTGGACTGTTCCAGAATCCTTCGAACAACTGCATTGCAGAGGAAGTGATAACCTCCAGCGCAGGGGGAGCCATAGTATCCAGCGGAGCCAGCTGTGAGAGTTACGGTGGTCTGAATGCCGGTTTTCTCATGGAGATATATGACCTGCTCCTGAATCAAAGCCAGTTCACCATAGGGGAAACCCAGTGGCTGGCCATGTTGAATCACGGTGTTTACAGCGGCAATGACAAGAGGTACATAATCTTCGGAGACGGCTCACTGAACCTTGCCCTTCCTGACACTGAAATAGTTTACGAGGATCCTGAACTCTATACATCCCAGCTCTGCGAGATCCAGGGAAGCATTCCCGAAGAAGGCCTCGTGATGGTCACCGCCTGGGAATCGGCAAAACCCGACTCTTACTTCACCCACAACGATCATAGGCTCATAGAGTACATTTCCTCTCCGGGAGTCTTTTATCGCGGCCTTGCCGCGGCATCCACCGAATTCACCGCGTCCATGTTCGTCCCCGAGGTGGCAGCCGTTGGGGGCTTGGCGAGAATAAGGCTGTTCGCCCCCGGCCAGGACGGTGGTAACCTTGTATGCGCTTATCCGGAGGATCTTGACTACGGAACAGGTTCCCCGGGTGATACCGCAGGACCCGATATCGATATGTGGATAACCGGTTTCAGGGGTGTTGAGAACCCCGAGGTATCCGGTGACGTTACTTTCGAGGCCCTTCTCTTCGATGACTCCGGCATCAACCTGCTTCCCTATCCGGGGAATCAGCTTGCCCTTTACATCGACGACAGCCCCCTGGATGTAGCCGACTGGTTCACATACCAGCCCGGTTCAGCCACCACCGGCGGGATCATCTATCCCATCCAGGAGCTTCAGCCTGGAGACCATACTCTGCGCCTCAGGGCAGCAGACAATCAGAGCAATCTGAGCTGGGAGGAGATGAGCTTCCGGCTTCTCGAGGAATCTTCTCCCGGAATAAGCAGCCTTTTCGTGTATCCCGCCCCTGCAACCACCGTGATGTCCTTCAACTGGATACAGAGTTCCGCGGGTCCTGTACACATAAGCATATACTCGGTATCCGGCCGGAAAATAGCCGAAATGGGGAACTTACCCGGCCAGTCGGGGTACAATCAGCATAACTGGGACCTTACCGACGAAGAGTGCGACAGGGTTGCCTCGGGAATGTATATCTATGTAGTATCGGCGGGAGATTCCAGAGAAACCGGTACAGCAACTGTAGCCCGTTAATGCTTTAATAATAGACAGTCGAAAAACAGGAGGATCAGATGCGTTTTTTAGCAGTTATGGGTCTTTTGCTTTCTGCCGGTTCGGCATTGGCAGCTTCCGCCAGCGTTATATGGCTTGATATAACCCCCAGTACAAGGGCGAACGGAATGGGCGAATCCTTTACCGCCGTTTCGAACGATGCCACGGCTTCATACTGGAATCCGGCGGGGCTGGCCTATGCAGCCCAGGAGAAAAGAGAGATAACCCTCCAGCATTCAAAGTGGCTTCCCCAGCTTGCCGACGACCTTTACTACGAGTTTCTGGGGTATGCCCAGCAGATCGAAGGATGGGGCGGTGTAGGGGGAAACATAACCTTCATGTCCATGGGTGAGCAGCAGGAGATCGAAGAGGGCAGTACCACTCCCATCGGTGAGTTCTACTCCTATGGAACAGCCGTAGACGCAGCCTTCGGAACAGAAGTTGCTCCAGGCCTGGCCGTTGGTCTCGGTCTTAAGTTCATATACGATCACCTGTATTACAAAGATAACGGCAAGGGCACCTCCTTTGCAGCCGACCTGGGCGTTCTCTACCATGCCCCGGAGCAGTCCTGGGGACAGGTCTCAGTTGGCGCAACCCTGACCAATATGGGCCCTAATGTGAGTTACGGCGGTTCAAGCGAGAATAATCCCCTTCCAAGGAAATTCAAGTTTGGCATGGCTTATGTTCCCTTTGAAGATGAGCTTACATCCCTTCTTATAGCCGCTGATTTTACAAAGCTCCTGGTGAATGTGGATGAAGGCATCTCCGAAGAAGTCAAGGAGAACAAGTGGGGCGCAGGAGCTGAGTTCTGGTATTACGATCTTCTGGCTCTGCGTGCCGGATACGTTCACGATACCGAGGGTGAATCCACCATCTCGGGTGTTACCTTCGGCGCAGGCCTTCAGTGGAACGACTTCCAGCTTGACATGGCATTCATTCCTGTGGACGAATCGCTGCAGGGTTCCGGCAAGTACAACCAGAAGTACAGCCTGACACTCAGGTTCTAGTCCATGGGGCGTCTTTTACTTCCCGGTCTAATCTTGTGCGGGGCGGTCCTTGCTGCTCCTCCCATTCCCGGAAGCCCTGTTGCGGATGTTCCCGAGGGTGTTTCTGATGGAACACCAATGGAATCGGATTTAGGGATTCCGCTTTCAATGGACGCCGACACAACGATAAACGTCTGCGTGATCAAGGTTGAGTTCCTTCCGGACTACACTGAAACCACAACCGGCACCGGTGAGTTCGAAAGCGATTCCGCTGAGGTTGCAGATCTTATGTCCCAGGTGGAAGACTACTACTATGACGTAAGCGGAGGGCAGGTAGAGCTTAACCTTACCCAGTATCCCTCCGGCAGCGGCGCCTTTCAGTTGAATCACCAGATGGAATACTACGGAGCCGACGAGAAGAACGGCGTTGGTCAGTGTCAGCTCATGGAGGATGCAATTAAAGCTGCGGATTCCGGAGTTGATTTTTCCGAGTATAACGCAGTGATAATAATGCACGCAGGGGTTGGCAACGAATCAGAGATATTGGGTGACAGCCCGGATGACATTCACTCGATGTTTATTGACTCACCGTATCTTGAATATTACCTGGGAACAGTTTCGATCAGCACAGATGACGGTGTAAAGATCAGGGAAGCTTCCATCGACCCCGAGCTTGCCGCCCAGGATAATTACGGACTGGGTCCTCTGGGAACAATAGTTCACGAGTTCGGCCACCAGCTGGGTCTTCCGGACCTCTACAACACTCTGGACGGCACAGTGGGAGTGGGCGGCTGGGATCTTATGGGCTATGGACAGTGGCTTATGAACGGCTACTGGCCCGCAGCTCCTGGAGCCTGGTCCAGGATGGCCCTGGGCTGGGAGACTCCGCAGGTGATCGAACCCGGGGAATACACAGCAGAACAGCAGGGAACCATTTACAGAATTCCCCTTACTTCAACGGAATACCTTCTTCTCGAGAACAGGGAACGAGACCCTGACGGAAACGGACAGTGCGGACCCCACGAGAGGGACTTCGGCCTTCCCGGCTCAGGGATAATCATCTGGCACGTGGATGAAACCAGACTTGGCGTTTACAGGCAGGCGAACATCGTTAACGTGGATCCTCTTCACAAGGGTGTGGACGTTGAAGAGGCCGACGGCATTCAGGACCTTGACTACGGGTTCCCCACATGGTTCAGCATTGAGGGCAGCGAGTACGATCCCTGGAAAAGGGACGGCTACGCCTGGGAGTTTTCCCCTGAAACCACACCTTCCACAGAAGCTTCATGGGGGGGCTACACCGGTGTATCAGTTGAGGTGCTGAGCAATGCCGGCAACACTATGAATTTTATCTACTCGCTATCCGGTTCGGTACCTGGATGGCCGGTACAGGTTTCCGCCGGAAGGTTCGGCCCGGTTTTGTGGAGCCCTCCCCAGGGTGATTTCATCGTTGTGGTCCAGGGTAACGGTCAGGCTCTTGCTGTGCCTGAAGCAGGCAGCGATCCCATACCGGTGGGTCTTAACGTCAACGTTCCCCCGGTGGTTTGCGAAATTGACGGAACCGAATACATTCTGATCTGCCAGGAAGGGGGAGAGGTTCACCTTCGACTTCCAGACTGGACCGAAGCCCCGGGCTGGCCTCTGGATCTCGGAGAATCCGTTTCCCAGGCCATCTGTTCCGGTTCCCAGTCTTCGATCTATCTGATACTGGAGAACAACGATCTGTACAGAGTTAACATGAATGGAACCATTGCTCAGGGATCGCCAACCTCCTTTGCAATTCCCCTGGAAGGTGGCTGCGTTTTCCCCGATGCTGATTCTCCCGGGCTGGTCCTTGCCAGCGCTGACGGGTCACTGCGCAGGGTCGGTCCCGCCGGTGGAACGATCTTCGGATGGCCGGTACACCCGGGCAGTGAAGAGATTACCCTTCCCGTATCCGGGGATTTCGACAGGGACGGAGATGTTGAGGTGGTGGTGATCTCCGGCGGAAAATTATGGTCATACTCCGCGGATTCATCACTTGAGCCGGGCTTCCCCTGCCAACTCCAGGGAGATGTGCTTTCGGACCCTTTCCCTGCGGACATCCAGGGAGACGGCCGCATAGAGATCCTTGTGGAGACAACGGCGGGAGTGGAAGCATTCACTTCTTCGGGAACCCGTGTTTCCGACTGGCCCCTGGAAACCCCAACGGATTCACTGGTTTACGAGTACGATAAATTCAGTTCCGGAATAGGAGGAAACGGTTTCTTCTGCGTTCCTCTCAGGGATGGAAGGGTTTTCCTCCAGGGCCATGGTTCTTTCGCCTTCGGCGACTACCCCCGGGGAATGCCTTTGCTTCACCGTTTTTCCGGAGAAGAGCAGTACAGGCTCACCGCAATGGCTGGAGACGGCCTTTTGAGCGCTTTCTTCACATCCTTTGAACCTTCAGGGTGGCACACCGGAATGGACAGGGGCGGTGAACGGTGCTGGTACACCGTTAACATGCCCGAGCTGGAAACCGGAGGTACTCTTCTTCCCGAGGAAGACTTCTATGTATGGCCTAACCCCGTAAGGGATGACCTGGGTCACATAAGGTTCGTCCCCGGAATCCATTCAGACTATTCAATAAACATTTTTAACGTTGCCGGGGAACTGGTTGACCAGTTCGAAGGCAGCGCTCCGGGCGGAGCTCCCTGGGAAATAGCCTGGGATACCGAAGACCTTGCCCCCGGAGTTTACTATGTGTGCCTGAAAATCACATCCGGCGGAGAAACCGCAGAGGCACTGTTTCATGCGGCGGTGGTGAACTGATGAAAAGAACCTTGATTTCCATTTTGCTCATATCGACGGTTGCTTTAGGGGCAGACAAAGGTACCGTTCTAAGGTCCATCGTGCTTCCCGGATGGGGTCAGATGCATGCAGGTCATACCACCAGAGGAACCGTTTTCATGGGCCTTGAAGCAGGAATATGGGCCGGTGTGGGAATATCTTATGTGCAGGGGATATTCTCCAGGGATGACTTCCGGAATCTGGCCATGGAGGAGGCAGGCATAGACGTTTCCTCCCGCGAGAAAGATTTTCAGGACGATGTGGGTAACTTTTCCAGCAGCAGCGAGTACAACGATTACATAAGAAGCCTGGCGCGCTACTACTATCCCGATGACCCCGAAGCCCAGCAGGAATACTTCGAGAATTACTCCCGGTACGGATCCGACGGCTGGAACTGGAGCGGCTCCGGTGCAAGGGAAAGTTATACCGATGCCCTGAGGGACAGCAGGGAATGGTTCAGAAGGACCACCTACGTGGCTGCCTTTGCCATTGTCAACAGGGCGATCAGCGCAATAGACGCTTCTCTGCTCGACCCGGCGGAGCCGGGCATATACACCGATATTGCTTTTCCCGTAAGCGCCGATTTTTCCTCGGTACGCTTCACCATAGGGGCGAGGTTCTGATGACTGTTTTCTCCATTCTCATGGTACTCGTCTCCACGGGCAGACTTGGAGTGGACGGCACATTCCACTTCCCTGAGATACAGCAGATGGATCTGCGCCACGACCCCTCCAACCAGCCCACGGGACCCCTTGCGGGAAAGGACGGCGGCCACCAGGTGGGCGATGTGGTAAACTTCTGGGCCATGGATGAGAGCGGCCCCATTCCCATGTTTTACCTGACCAGCGCAACCTGCAGACATTCAGGCGAGCTTTCCTATATCTTCGTTGAAGACACCCAGTGGGAGTTGGGGAACTTCAACCAGGAAGCAGTGGATTCCCTTGCCGCAGCCCTGGAGGGAGAAAACGGCATAGTTGCCACAGATGCGGCGAACTTCGGTGATATCCCTGATCTAATGGACGATGATCCCAGGGTCTACTTCCTGGTTCTCGATATAAGGGACGGGTACGGTGAGGCAGGGCAGAAATGGTACATCGCAGGATATTTCAGCCCCTACAACATGTTCACCGAATGGGAGGCCAGGAACTACTACGGAGGCCATTCCAACGAGGTGGAAATGCTTTACATCGACTGCAACCCTGCCTTTATGGATGACGCCACATACACAGCCAGTCACGAACTGGTTCACCTGATCCAGTACGGCATAAAACCCTTCAGCGGTGAAGAACTCTGGGTGATAGAGAACCAGGCCCAGACAGGCACCTTCCTCTGCGGTTATCCGGCTTATCAGGTTGAAACCTTCCTTGATGTGGGAGGAGTGACTCCCATCAAGTGGACGGATATTACGGATCCCATTGAGTATGTGGCCGGATACGGAGCGGGATTTCTTTTCTTCTCCTATCTCTACGAGAACTACGGAGGAGATGAGTTCATCTGGGCCAGCATGCATTCTTCCACCAAGGGTGTACAGGGAGTTCTTGAAGCTATAGAGACGGCAACCGGACAGGCGGAGGACCTCGATGAGATCCTTCAGGACTGGATGCTGTCCTGTTTCATCGATGATCCCTCCATGGGTTACGGCTGGGAGAGTTTCTCCATGGCCGACTATGATACCGCGGATCCCGGGAACAGACCCGGACTGGATTACACCGGCATTGTGAATGAAACTCCATGGAGCGATCCATGGCATGACCTGTCCGGATTCCAGGGTGACTACTACAGCATCGGAGAGGGTCTTTCAGGAAGCATGCGCGCCGAAGGAACAGGTATCGGCAACCTAAGTGCCTGGTTCCTTGAAGAGGACGGACTCACCGAGCTGGATGCGGGAAGCGCATTCGACGTTGCGGTGGACCTTGACCGCAGCGGAACCCTCATTCTCCTCTGCAACAGCTTCGCAGGACTGTCCATGAACGTTCATGCAGGTTCGGTGGGCAGCGGTTCGGTATTCGCCGTGTTCCCTAATCCATGTCTTGGAGATCTTTACTTCCAGTTCGTTTCCACCGGGGAACCTGTGACTCTGTCCGTTTTCGACCAGGCTGGCCATCATGTGGAAACGGTTTCTTTATCGGCTCCTTCCGGAGAGGCTGTGGTGACCTACACCGGAGCGTCTGAACTGGCTTCCGGTATTTACTTCTACCGTTTCCAGCAGGGTTCCAGAACGGAAACCGGCCGTGTTGCCGTGGTTCGCTAGCCTTCTACTGCTCCTTTCCTACAATACGGCAGGGCTTTTTCCAACCGACGCGGCTGTTGACCAGCTGGGTACCATATGGCTTCTTTCCTCGGCTGAACCGCTTTTAACCCGGATATATCCCAATGGCGAAAGAGTCGAGACAGAACTTGATATGGAAGGCATACCGGGCGGTCTTGCCGTTTCCCCAACAGGCAGATGGGCCGTTTCAAGTCCCTCTGAGGGAAAAGTTTACGTATATGACCGTGATGATATTCCAGTGCGGGAGATTCATGCGGATGATCCCGGTGACCTGTTTTTCAGCGGTCTGGACCTGTGGGTGGTGAACACCGCTTCCGGGTCCCTTGGGATCCCCGGTGATCAGCCTGCTGCCCGGGACTGTGCAGGAAGGAACACCAGGATATCATCCGGGGGCAACGGCAGGGCTTTATTGAGCGGAAGCAGGGGAGTGCTGCTTTTCGAACAGGGAGAGCCCCTTAGACTGATCGCCCCGTCAGGAGCCGGCTGTTTCACTTCCAGCGGGATCCTTCTTCTGCAGGAAGGCACTCTTTTCTTTGCCGGCGGAGATACGCTCTGTTCGGGTCTCACAGGCAGCTGGATCGCTTCATCTCAATCCGAAGGTCCTGTTGTTGTTTGGGGAGCCTCCGGCATTTCGGTGGTGGAATGACGTTTCCCGTATCCATTCTCTCCATAATCGGGTATTCCCTCAGTATCGTGAGCCCGGGAGGTGATTACGTAGACATCACCCATGAACCCTGGCTGGATCCTTCCACGGTTAGCGTCTCCGTGAACGGTGATACGGTCTCTGCCAGGTTTACTGCCAGGGGAGCCACCACCGGTCTTCTGCTGAATCCTCCTACGGCTCCCGGAGACACCGTTGTTATAACCGCTGACACCATGGAGGTGTCCCTTCCCAAAGTATTCAGGCTCTCAGTGAAACCCCTGGAAACAGGAGGTGTCTGCGTAATGCCGTCTTTCAGATTCGGAGCAGATCCCGTTCCCGAGGGTCTTTACATATCAGGGTCCAAGAAACTTGGGGTTTCTGTTGGCTCCGGAGGGGGCATTACCCAGGGTACGGAACTGTCCATTCAGGGAATGCTTGCCCAGGGAATAACCATCGATGGCAGAATAAGTGACAGAGACCTGCCCCTGGGGAGTTCTTCTTCCGAGGCTGTTTCGGAACTTGACAGGGTGTACGTGGAACTGTCCGGAGAGGGATGGAACGCGGAGATGGGGGACCTGGAGTGGGAGAGCCGGGGTCCTGTTCCATGGAGGAACGACGTAACGGGTTTCCACGCGGGAATTATTCCCGTGGAGCAGCTGGATATCTCAGGAGGTTATGGAACAACTTCCGCAGAAAGACGGCGTTCGGTGTTCCTCACCGAAGAGGGCATCCAGGGGCCCTATTCATTCGCTGCCGAGGGAGGAGTGACCCCGGGAAGTGAAAGGCTTTTCCTGGATGGAGAGATACTTCAGAGGGGAAGCGGTGCCGACTATGAAATAGACTATGCCGCGGGTCTTGTTACCTTTTCCACAAGAAGGCTCATCCGCCGGGATCAGCGGGTGGAGATCTCCTACTACCGGGAGGGTGACGGGTTCAGGAAGAACGTAGCAGCAGGGGAGACAGCCTTTCTCTTCGATGACATGCTGACAATCGGATTCAACGGGTTTTCAAGGGGAGACGATACCGGTGCTCCCCTGGGTTTCGTGATGACCGATGAGATCGAAGAGGTACTTCAGAATGCAGGAGAAAACCCGGATGATGCCTGGATAGACAGCGGAAGATTCGTGGGTGACGGCAATGGCAGTTACACTCTTGACAGTCTTTCCCGGTACATCTGGGCAGGGCCCGGTCAGGGAGACTGGAGCGCAGAGTTCCAGAAGCCGCCTGAGGGCTCCGGTGATTATGTGTACAATTCCGCTGCAGGCGGATATCTCTGGGCGGGAGAGGGTCTGGGTACTCACCTCCCGAGACGCTACATAACCATACCCGCTTCCAGCAGTCTTGCCGGTGTGAGTCTTACAGGGGGCGGTGGGATCCTCCAGGCGGTAAGTCTTCACTCCAGTTACTCATCAAGGACCGGGAATCTTTTCAACACCTCCGGGACCACCCGTGAAGGTTCACTTTCCGGGGGAGAGATTGGAATTAGACCCTGGGAATCCGGTCCGGTTGTGAGCCTCAGTGGAAGATACGTTTCACCGGGTTTCAGCCCCCCGGACGATATGGACACGGATTCTGATCTGAAAAAGTGGGGGTTGCCCCCTTCCTGGGAAGGCAGGGACAGCTTCGGTGAAGCGGAAGCTTCCGGGGACGTTCTTTCCGTTAGTGCCGGGAGAAGGTTCCTGGAGGAGGGCGGTGCCTCGGAGATAGCCGCAGTTCAACTCCGGGGCAGTTCAGGAAACCTCACTGTTTCTCTGTTCTCCCGGGCTTTGTTCCGACGTGACTGTCCTGTTCTTCTTTCCGGTAAAAAAGGGGAATTCGGAGGGGAAATGAGTTTGACAGCCGGGAGTTTCACCCCTTTCTTAAATCCCACATACACCGCTGAAAGCTGGAGTGACAGCCTTTCAGGCGGACTGCTTGCCGCGGATGCCGGTGTGATTCACGAAGCAGAAGGCTGGGAGTCACTTTTATCTGCAGGCGGTGAAATCGATGAAAGAACGGGGATTACCTACCCTGGAAGAACCTTCCGGCTTAACCTCTCCACAAGGGGAAGCGGCGTCTCATGGAACACCGGTGGTTCTTTCCAGCACTCGACAGGCTGGTTCGATGGAGGAGGTTCAACAAGCTCGGAGGCTGTGAATCTGTCCTATTCCGGACGGCACGGCGGCATGTGGTTTCACAGCAGGTACACCGCAGGAGGATACATCTCCAGGGAGATGGACATTGTATACACCTGGGTTGGAACCGGCAACGGAGACTTCAGCTATGATGAGGAAACTGGCGAGTACTACCCTGATCCCTCCGGTGACTATGTGCAGAACTATGTTCCGGGACAGGGTGATTCCAGGGTACTCGAAGCGGATTTGAGCGGAGGCTTCAGCTGGTCGGACTCCACGGGGAATACCGGCCTGGACGGTTCCTTTGGTCTTTCGGCGTCGAACCCCGATGATAAGCTGTCAACCTATTCTCTGGGAGGAGCATTCGATACCGGTTCACCGGGGGAATGGAACGGAAGCCTTTCACCCTTTATTGCCTGGGAAGAGGGAAGGGTAAGAAGACTTACCTTGAAGGTTTCCGGGTATGACAGAAGGGAAGACTACAGCGGAACGGGAGTCACCAGAGAGTTCTATAGAAAACTGGAGTTCATACCGCTTTTGAGACCTCTGGAGTCCCTGGAAGTTCAGTTGAGAGGCTTTACTGCCCTTAGACGAAGATCACTTTACGGCAGAAGGGAAACACAGGAAAACGGTGTTTCCGTGGATCCCGTTCTTCTCATTCCCTGGGGTCTCGATGTCGGGCTGAAGCTTTCGCTGGAGAACAGACGGGAAATCGACGGTGAGCCTGACGTGACCGGCCTTGGGTTCGAACCCCACATCTCCATGAACGCCTCTGGATGGACAGCTTCCGGCAGATTCAGTTTCTGGTACCTTCCTGAAGGGGAAACCCTGCCCGCCTGGTTCTTCGATGGAAGACAGCGGGGGTTTACCATGGAACCCTCCGTCTCGGTTGGAAGGAACCTTAACAGATGGTTCCGGATAAGCCTGTTCTACTGGGGCAGGAAACAGCCTGAATCCGGTTGGGATCAGCGCGGCGGAATAGAGGGGACGGTGAATTTCTGACACCCCTTATCCTTCTCTGTGCTGTTTCATGGGTATCCATTCAGGTTACCGGTGCCCCTCCATACCCCCCTGTGCCGGATTCTCTGGAGTTTGACTCCCTGGCGGTGGATAATTTTGCTTCCGGAGTTCTGGAATGGTATCTGCAGGAAGGGTATCCCTTTGCAGCTGTATCCCTTTACCTTTCTTCCGCGGATACTCTTGTGATCAACGCGGTTCCCGGAAGGCACGCTCTCCTTGAGGACGTTCAGTTTCCTGATTCGGTCAGAACCCGGCGCAGTGTCCTTCTAAGGAGTCTTGAAATGTCATGCGGAGACAGCTATTCCTCCCGTGCCGTGTATCAGTGGTTGAAGGAAATGGAAAAACTGCCCTTCATAGAGTCTGCAGGGCCATGCGGTATATCCCTGGGGCAGGGGGGCAACATCATCCTGGTGGTGCCTGTGAACGAAGCCCCGCCGGGCTGGTTTTCCGGAGATATGGATTTTTCCAGCTCAGGTGGTTTCACAGGGGGCGGTGAGATCGTGTTCACGAACCTTTTCGGAACAGGCAGAAGGCTTGAACTCTACGGGGCAGCTGCGGAATGGGGCGGTCTCGACGCCGCAGGACTGTACAGGGAACCGTGGATACTCGGTTCACCTGTTTCCGCAGAACTCCAGGCGTCTCAGCAGGTACCTGACAGCGGCAGCGTCATCCGGGAATGGTCCAGTTCCCTTGTTATCGGTCTCGGTAACCTGGAGTTATCAGGCGGAGGCGGTTCCTGGAAGAGTTTTACCCCTGATTTTCCCGATGAGAGCTACAGGTACGGTTCAGCAGGTCTGGCATGGGATCTTACCCGGAGGGTCAGACAGGGAAGTGAAGGATTCTCGGGACATGTGACTACCAATGCGGGAAGCGCATCCGGTGCAGATTCCACATACCTTCTTACAAGGGCTTATGGGACCATGTCATGGAAATGGTACAGGGGAGCCCTGGGTCTGGGGTTCCAGGCAGAAGCCGGGGGTATAATCAGCGGAGAATGGCTTTCCACCATGGTGACAAGGCTTGGCGGTTACGGCTCTGTCCGGGGTTACCCGGAGGATTCCTGGAGGGCTGGAGCCTGGGGGATCCTGTCTCCTGAGGTATCTCTGGGGGAAACCCCCACAAGGATATATCTTTTTTCCGATGCGGGTTTTCTGGATACCGGTGAAGGGAAAATGGAGTACCCGGTTTCCATTGGAATCGGACTGAGGGGAGTAACCGGGGGTTTAAGCTTCGATGCAGGAACAGGTTTCCCCCTGGACCGCGGCGTTGGTTCTGCAAGGTTCTACCTGTCGGCAAGGGTCAATCTATAGACCGCCGGATCAAGCCGCAGGTCAGTTCCAGTCTTCCACTTCGGTAACGTTCCAGAACGAGGGCAGTGGATTGCCGCACAGTTTTTCCTTCATCTTTGATATTTTTTCATGTTCCACTCCATGGATGTTTCTCGAGTGGGCTTTATCCGGGTCTGCCAGAAGTCTGACTATTCTCACAGGAATCCCATAGGCGGCGGCAAGTGAATAGTAGGGGGCTATTTCCCACGGGCAGATATTGGTGTTATCCACCACCAGGGTTACCGGGCAGCAGTCGGACTCGGTACGAGAAAGGGCAATAAGCCTCTCGGTGAAAGTTCGGAGACATTGCGCATGGGCCTCTGCAAGTTTTTCCCCGCGAAAAACATAACGGCCCGATTCATTTATGAAATAGTCATCTGCGCTGAAAATTTCGGTCATCCAGGGATTCGTATTCTTCCTGATCCATGTGGATTTACCTGCACCGGGGATGCCGCTTGTTATTATTACCTCAGCTACTCTGGCCATATCCCGCTTCTTCCAGCATTTGTTTCAGCTGCTCATACCCTGTCCTGGCTTCATAATCAATTCCGTATTCCCCGGCCAGACTCTCTGCCTCGATGAAGCATTCACATGCTTTTTCATGCATTCCCAGCTCGAAGAGTGCCTTTCCTTCGCCTACTTTGCTGTCTGCCAGCATGGAATGGTCCTCTGCCAGAAAACTTCTTCTGTAGGATTCCCTGAAGAAGTTTACGGCCATTTCCAGCCTGTCGGTCTTTATCATGAGCCAGCCCAGGTTGCCCAAAGCCCGTGACTGTGTGGTGAGAGCGTTAACGGTGCATGCGAACCTGAGTGCTCTTCTTGCCTCCTCCACAGCCTCTCCTACTCTGTTCATCTTGGAAAGTACGGTACAGAGGTTGAGATGCGCAACTGCCATGGCCCTTCTATCACCAGACCTCGCAATCATTTCCATGGCTTTTCCTATGTGCTTTTCCGCCTCTTCGTAGTTTCCTGACATCTTGTAAGCAAGCCCCAGATTGGAATGAAAAGACATTATTCCCCTGGTGTGCCCTATGTCTTCGGCGATGAGTATTGCTTTTTCCAGCATATCGATGGCGGCTTCCGTCTTGCCGAATCTTGCCAGCTGACCGCCCATGTTTCCCAGGGTAGTGCACTCGCCTCTTCTGTTACCGGCTTTCCTGTGAATGCACAGAGCTTCTCTGTACTTGCCGATACCTGAATCCCGTTTTCCCATGTTTATCTCAACCTGCCCCATGAATGCAAGTGCGTTTGCCTCGATGGAAAGATTTCCGCATTTCCTGCCCAGATCAAGGGTTTTCGAATAGTGGTTAAGAGCTTCCTCGTGGCTGCCGGTTCTGTGCATGAGGATTCCCATGTTTCCGTGAAGTTTGGCAAGGGACGGGGTATCCAGTGAGTCCTTATGCTCCAGGGCTCTACTGAAGGAATCAAGTCCCTTCTTTCTGTTCCCCATGGCAAGATAAACCGATCCTGCTGCACTGAGGGCCTGGGCCTTGATGTTCATGTCCCCTGCGTTTTCCGCCACTGCCGCTGCTTTTTCGTAAAGGGCTATTGCCTGCTTCAGAGGAACTCCAAGATTCTCTGCCGCCTGCCCCCTCAGGAAATAAGCCATTGCCAGGTCCGATCCATCCAGATCGTGAATGAACCTGGAAATGGAATCGTGAGCAAGCTGAAACTTGCCCATTATCAGATGAAGTCTGGCATCATGGAACTCCAGCTGTACCGATTCCCCCTGTGTCCTATGGTGAATTTCCCTGGAGAGGGTTTCAGCCCGTAGAACATCTCCCAGTTCAAGACACTGGGAGAGTGCTTTCATGAGCCACGGCACTGCCTGCCCGTCGGATTGTGACTCGATCCAGTGTCTTGCCAGGGCGATGACTTCGGTGCCGGCAGGATCCGTTTCTGCCCTGCGGGAAAGAATTTCAGCTGCGGTTCTGTGTATAAGTATTCTGTTTTCCCGAACTATGGTTCTGTACACGGTGCCCGAGAGGATCGAATTCGAGAAAGCGAAGGTGGAGTCTTCGGTGTTGTTCAAAAAGCCCATGTTCACAAGTCTTGAAAGGGTTATCCCTCCGTCTTCGTAGCCCAGCCCACTGAATATCTCTGTGAAATGACTTTCCTCGAAGGTATTTCCAAGAACTGAAGCAACCTGAAGGGCAAATCTTTCCTGGGGTTTGAGGGTGCTCATCCGGGCTTGAAGGAATGATTCTGCGCTAAGGGGAATTATGTCTTCCAGTTCCCTGTGGATGAACCAGAATCCACTTATTTCCCTTCCCACAGCTCCGCTTTCCATGTAATGCAGAACCAGCTCGATCACCAGCAATGGATTGCCTGCGGTTCTGGACATCAGGAAACTGGTGAATCTTTCCGATTCGGTTCCGGTGGATTTACCAAGGATACTTTCCAGCAGTTCTTTGACAGAATCGGAATCAAGACCCTCCACTGTGAGTTTTTCCACCCTTGATTCAAGGGAGCCCTCCAGTTTGGTTCGTGAGGAAAGAATAAGGAATGCGCCGGAGTCACAAAGAGGCTGTGAAAGCTGCTCGAGAAGTTTAAGGGAGGCTTCATCCGCCCAGTGCAGGTCTTCTATGCAGATTATAAGTTCATGTTCAGCTGTTATCTGCCTTACCTGTTCCATCACCGTGCCATAGGGATCGAATGTGCCCTTTTCCATTAATGGATTCCACATGCCCAGAGGCGGTTGATCCCATAATCTGTTGTTGAGTCTGACTATACGGGTATCAGAATTATCATTTTTCTGAAGAAAATCTTCGATCAGCCGTGTTTTACCGATCCCAGGTTTACCGAGGATGAGAACCGGAGGGTGGCAATGCCACTTTCTGAAGGAATTCAGCGCCTCGATCAGGTGTTCGGTTTCCCTGTCCCTTCCAAGGAGGGGAACGCCGGCAAGAAGAGGATGTGCGGTCTGGTGATCCTTTTTCGCCCCCGGTATCCAGGTTCCTTTTTCAGCAGCCTTCCAGGTGCAGAAATCTCCGCAGGAGATCTTTGCCTCTTCGCTTACAAGAATGGTGCCGGGTTCGGCCAGGTACGCCAGAGCAAGGGATAGGGCAATGCTTTCTTCAACGCTTGCCGTTTCACTTTTCCCGTTCATATCCACAGGAGCGCTGTTACTTATTATGCCTGATCTGCCTGTGAAGAATGCCCGTTCTGTTTCTATGCTGTTATTCACGAGATCAATGGTTTTCATCATTCTGAAACCGCTGTCAACCGCCCTCCGGCATGCCTGCTCTGCATTTCTGCCAGTTCCGAAAATACCGATAACGATGTTGGCGGACCTTTGTCTTGTTTCGCCGCCGCAGACCCCGATGCATGACATGAGTTCGGAGACCAGCAGCTTAAGGTGCCTGCCAGGGTCGCTGCTCTGGATCTCCATGGACAGAACGGCTATCTTCCTGAACTCTTCAGGGATCGTTTTAAAGCTCAAACCCACCTCCGGCAGAAATGCCTTATTGAAACTATAAAAACACATAAGCATCGCCAATAGAGACGCTTGTTGACTATATGAAAATGTATTCATATAGTTTGTTATGAGTATGGAAAAGATTTTCAGAGCCCTTGGTGAGCGGAACAGGCTCAGAATGGTCCTTCTACTGGCGAAAGGGCCATTAAACGTTACCGAGCTGGTTTCCGTTCTGGGGATTTCCCAGTCCAACGCAAGCCATCATTTAAAGCTTCTTCTGGATTCCGGTGTTTTGAACAGAACCGGCAGGGGGAACTGGGCCTTCTACCAGATAAGGAGGGACCGGCCTCTTGTCGATGAGCTGGTGGGGCTTGCCTTCAAGCATCGTGACACCCTGGAAGGGTTCCAGGAGGACATGAAGCGCCTTGCCATATGCCTTGCACGGAGGAAGAGGAGTTCCAGAAAATTTTTCGACTCGAAGGGCGAACTGGAACTGTCCCGTATCAGCGATTCACTGCCGGACACTACCATTTGCATTCCCTTCCTGGAAAGACATCTGGGAAGAAGGAACCTGGTGATAGATGTGGGGGCGGGAAGCGGCAAGATGATACCGTTCCTCCTTTCCTCCTCCAGGAAGGTCCTGGCGGTGGACAGTTCAAGACGAATGCTGGATCTTGCAATGCGCAGCATATCCTCACTGAAGTTGATTTCACGAGTGGATTTCAGACTTGGAGAGGCGGAGCATCTGCCTGTGGAGAATTCCGCGGGAGATGCGGTGCTGATGCATATGCTGCTGCATCACTGCGGGGACCCTGCAAGGGCGGTGGCAGAGGCCGGTAGGGTGCTTGCCCCGGGGGGGATCCTTCTTGTGGTCGACCTGGTGGAGCACGCGGATACCAGTTTCAGAGACATTCACGGAGACCTGTGGCCGGGTTTTTCAGTGGAATCCATCAGAGAGCTTTTCAGAGAAGCAGGTATTTCACCCATTGAAACAGAAGAACACAACGATCAAAGGATTCTCGCAGCAGCGGGGATGAAGGGAGAACGAACTTGAATTACAAAGTCAGGGACATGACGCTGGCCGATTACGGCAGACGCGAGATAGAGATAGCGGAACATGAAATGCCGGGACTTATGGCCGTAAGGGAAAAGTACGGTACTGCTGAACCTCTTGCAGGACTCAGAGTAATGGGTTCATTGCACATGACCGTTCAGACAGCTGTGCTTATCGAGACACTCAGGGAACTGGGAGCAGAGGTAAGGTGGGCCAGCTGCAACATATTCAGCACCCAGGATCATGCAGCCGCGGCCATTGCGAAGACTGGAGTACCTGTTTTCGCATGGAAGGGAGAGACCCTTGAGGAGTACTGGTGGTGTACCAGGCAGGCCCTGACCTTTTCCGGCGGAAAGGGACCCAATCTAATAGTTGACGACGGTGGAGACGCCACGCTTATGATCCATCTGGGAGTGGAGCTGGAAAAGGAACTGGAGGAGACTGGAAAGCTTCCCGAAGTTGGCAGCGGACCCGAGGACCTTGTCAGGCTCAGGGAGAATCTCATTTCGGGGCTTGATGTTTCGAAGGATTTCTGGCGCAGGGCAGCTGGAGATATGCTGGGTGTAAGTGAAGAGACCACCACCGGTGTTCACAGGCTGTACCAGATGCTTAAGCAGGGTAAGCTTCTTTTCCCCGCTTACAACGTGAACGACTCTGTTACCAAGAGCAAATTCGATAATCTTTACGGCTGCAGGGAATCCCTGGCGGATGGAATAAAAAGGGCTACGGATGTTATGGTAGCAGGCAAAACAATTCTTGTATGCGGTTACGGTGACGTGGGCAAGGGATGCTGCCAGTCCATGAGGGGTTTCGGCGCCAGGGTGCTGGTTACGGAGATCGATCCCATATGCGCTCTTCAGGCTGCAATGGAAGGGTACGAGGTTACAACGGTGGAGCACGCCCTTCCGGAAGCTGATATTTTCGTTACCACCACAGGCAACTGCAGGGTGATCACAGCGGAACACATGAGCCGCATGAAGGATCAGACCATTGTGTGCAACATCGGCCACTTCGACAATGAGATCGAAGTGGAGGAGCTTGAGAAGTGGCCCGGGATAAAAAAGATAGAGATAAAACCCCAGGTTCACAGGTTTCTCTATCCCGATGGCCATTCCATATATCTTCTGGCAGAGGGAAGACTGGTGAACCTGGGATGCGCCACAGGCCATCCAAGTTTCGTAATGAGCAACAGCTTCACCAATCAATGTCTTGCACAGATCGCCCTGGCGGAGGAGAGACCTGGAATCGGAGTGTACATGCTGCCGAAGATCCTGGATGAAGAAGTTGCAAGACTTCATCTTGCGAAACTGGGAGTTAAGCTCACCACACTGACCGATGAACAGGCAGGATACATAGGAGTGGATGTTCAGGGACCCTATAAGCCGGAGCATTACAGGTACTGATGGAGAAATGTTCAGTCTGCACCACCCCGCCCGGCTGCCATAATGGATGCGGGATAAGGGTATCGGTCACAGACGGAAGGATCACAGAGATAAGAGGGGATCCGGAGAATCCCTACAACTCCGGTTCGCTCTGCCCCAGGGGAGCAGCTCTTCCCGGAACCGTTTACAGTTCTGACAGAGTTCTGCATCCGTTGAGAAAAACCTCTGCAGGCTGGAAGAGGATCTCCTGGACCGAAGCTCTTTCTGAGATAGGGGAGAGATTCCTTTCCGCCGGCGCGGACTCGTCAATTTTCTGCAAGGGGACAGGCAGGGACATAGGTCCCTGGCTGTCCAGACTTGCATGGGGTTTCGGAAGCCCTGAATACTACGCCCTGGGTCCCGGAAGCGGAAGTGCATGTCTCATGCCGAGGATGAGCATTTCCCATGCGGTAATGGGCGGATTTCCGGTGGCAGACTGCTCCCAGTACTTCCAGAAGAGATACGATGATCCCCGCTGGAAGCTTCCGGAGTGCATACTGGTGTGGGGTTCCAATCCCGTGGACTCGAATCCGGACGGCTTTCTGGGAAAGTGGATAGTGGATTGTGTCAGAAGAGGATCGCGAATGGTCACCGTTGATCCCAGAAGGACATGGATCGCCGGCAAGTCAGACTATCACATTCAGGTAAATCCCGGTACCGACTGTGCTCTTGCAATGGCTTTCCTGAACGTTCTTTTCAGAGAAGGCTTATGCAGCAGCGAATTTGTCCGTGAAAAGGTCACGGGAGTGAAAATGGTCAGGGATCAGGTGAGATCCTATACTCCGGAAAGGGCCGGCAGAATATGCGGAGTAGCACCGGACCTTATAAGGAAAGCGGCCCTGCTGTACGGGAATTCCACACCCGCTGCCCTTCACTGGGGGGTTTCCGTGGACATGTCACCCTCTGCTCTGGGTACTGCCCACGCCCTAGTATCACTGATGGTCCTATCGGGCAACCTGGACGTTCCCGGTGGAAACGTGGTGGTCACTGATCCATACGGTATTTCCAGAAGGGGAGTTAACGGGGAGGTGTCACAGGGTTTTCAGGGAACGAAGACAGGGGTAAAAAAGTATCCCATGACCGGCATCGGCTACCCCTATGCCCATGCAGATACCCTCCTTGATGAGATCGAATCCGGACGAAGGGTGAAATGTGCCTGGTACCAGGGAACCGGCATCACCGCAAATGGCTTTGCTGATCCCCAGCGGGCGGGAAGGCTTCTTGCAGAAACGGAGTTCTCCGTGGTCTGCGATCTTTTCATGAGTTCTGAGATCCACCGTATAGCTGATCTCTTTCTTCCGGTATGCACCTGTCTCGAAAGAAGGGGCATACGGAACTGGTGGTATCAGCTGGCGGCCTTCGACAGGGTGATCGAACCCCTGGGAGAGAGCCGGTCTGACATGGAGATAATTCTGGAAGCCGGAAGGAGAATTGCGCCTGAATTCTTCCCCTGGGAGCAGGATACCGGCTGGTTCGACCATGTTCTCGAACCCTCCGGCCTTACATGGCAGCAGCTTGTTAACAGGAAATGGGTCATGCCCGGAACCACCTACGGAAAACCTCCTGCCACACCATCGGGTAAGGTGGAGCTTGCCCCGGGGATCATGGCAGAGTCCGGTCTTCTGCCGGCACCCTGGTATGTTCCCCCTCCAACCCAGTCAGGCCGGCACAGGGGGTTCCCGCTTAAACTTACAACCGGAGCCAGGATACCCGTCTACTTTCATGGAGAGCACAGGAACGTGAAGGAACTCCTTGAGCATGCTCCACTGCCATTGGTGGAAGTCAATCCTGAAAATGTACCTGAGGGAATTCAGAGCGGGAACTGGGTGGAACTGGAATCGCCCTGGGGCAGGTGCAGCCGGGTTCTTTCCGTTTCCCACTTTATCAGGCCCGGCGTTATATCAGCTGTGCACGGATGGAGGGGAGAAGGGCTCAACGTGAACGAACTCCTGGGTTCGGGTCTTCAGGGCAGAGGCGGCCTCGGGTACCCTTTCAGAGGTATACCCTGCAGGATAAAAGGCTTGATCGATGCTCCCCCGGGGTTTCCGCAGCCTGTGTTAAAGGAGAAGCCGGCGGCGGTCAAAGTGGTGGAAACTGAGTGGTGCACAGGCTGCAGGGCCTGCTCGGTGGCGTGCAGAATGCACACCGGACTTCAGGGAGTCAGGGTGGAAGGAGCCGGGGATCATTTCATTCCAGTGTATACCTCTGAATGTCTGGATTGTGAGAACCCTCCCTGCAGGTCCATCTGTCACACAGGGTGTCTCGATGAGTAGAAAACTGGGATTCAGAACTTCCGGTCTCAGGCACATACCAATGGATGAGGTTCTTCGCGGACTGGTGCAGGCCGGTTATGGAGCAGTGGAGTTCTGGCTTGAGCACCCGGAGGCATCACCGGAAAACCTGCTGCTGGCCAGAGAACGCGGTCTTCATGTGTCTGCGGTGAGTTACCACGGAAAAGCTGACAGCGGTAAAACCAGGCTGGCCATGGGGAAAAGGGCCGTGGACCTGGCTGCGGCAAGCGGTGTGGATACTGTTGTTTTCGGTTCCCCTCTGAAGGGCGAAAAGCAGTTCACCGAAGAGGCTTCGGAACTCTATTCCCTCTGCCGTGAGTCGGGGATAAAACCCGCCTGGGAAACAGAACCCGGCACCGTCCTTGATTCCCTTGACGATTTTTACAGGCTGATAGTCCCTCTGGGACCCTCTGCAGGACTGAATCTGGATGCGGGCCATCTGCACCTTCAGGGAACCTGCACTTCATTCAGCATAGGTTCGCTTGCCACCAGGATCCACCATGTTCACATCGAGGGAATGAGAAAGGGAAAACACGAACACCTGATACCCGGCACAGGGGATCTGAACTGGGGAGAACTCATTAAGGGTCTTGAGCTTGCACATTATTGCGGATACATTGTGGTTGATCTGTTCGTTATCCCTGCTGAATGGCTGGAGTTCGTGACTTGTGCAAACGCCGCTTCGTGTGAAATATTAGGTTATTCCATGTTGTAATCGTCGCTTATATTTTCAGGGGAGGGGAAATTGAGAACGGCTCTCGGCGTTGGCCTCACATCGGCCTGTACGTTCAACTGCAGACACTGTTACTCAGGCGGCGGAGCCAACCCCGTGGAAATGGATACCGCTGAACTTTTTCGCTTCATTGACACCCTGGACGTGGAGTCTGTCAACCTTGGCACCGGAGAATCATGCCTCCATCCTGACTACCACCTTGTTCTGGACAGGCTCTACCAGTCAGGAATCCCTGTTGCAGTTACCACTGCGGGTCCCAGTGTGGAAGCCATTTCCAACGTTGAACTTGCGCGGCTGCACGATGTGGATTTTTCACTGGATTTCCCCACCGCTCCGCTGCATGACAATTGGCGTGCTCAGGGTGCCTTCAGTATGGTGATGAAGGGAATCGAACGATGCCGTTCCCTGGGAGTTACTGCATCCGTGGCAATGTGTCTCATGGAGCAGAATGCTGAATTCATGGAGGAAATGTGCGGTCTGTGCTCTGATCTTGGTGTTTCTCTAAGGGTAAACGTGTACAAAGCAATTTCAACCTTCGAGTATCAGCCGGATTACACATCCTTCTGGAAGGCTGTGGATACCTTCTTCCGCTGCTCCTCCCGGGCTGTATCCTCCGAGCCGATAGTTAACGCGGCCCTTTCTGCAAAACTGGGCTTTTCTCCGTTTCCTTCCTCGGGGAGTCCCTGCGGTACGCACTCTCTCAGGCTCAGACCCGACGGAGGGATACTTCCCTGCGTCTACTGGAACCGGAGCTCCACCACCATGGAGGAGTGCATTCTTGGAACCGCGAAGCTGCCGTGCGGCCCACTCCTCCGCATTCCCGAATTCTGCGAAGACTGCCCGGAGGCGGAAATATGTACGGGCGGATGCGCAGGCAGGAGATTATACACGGGGAAGGACCAGCCGGATATCTACTGCTTCCATAGGGGAGAGAGAACCGTTCCTGAGATAGCAATACCCGAAATTCTGGAAGGGGATTCCTACGTTCACTCCTCATACCTGTGTACAATGATAGCCGAGTTCAGCCCATGACGGCACTCTCTCCTTTCGTCCACCCTTTCGTGGTGGACCACCGGGAGTACTTTTATCATTCACTCACCATGGACATTCACAGCTCACAGGCACTGTGTCCCGGTGCTGAACATGAGGCTGAACTTCTGAAGCTTTACAGGGAAAAGGCCCTGGAGGACAAAGGCGTTGTCATGGGAACCATCTTCATCACCACCCGCTGCCCCAGGGAGTGCAGCTACTGCTTTCTTGCAGGTGTCGATGCCGGTGACGTCACCGAAGGGGAAATAGACCGCACCATGGATATCATGGGGCCGGGTGCTTCAGATCTTCTTCTGTACGGGGGAGAGCCCCTTCTAAGGCAGGATCTCGTGGGTTATGCCGCGGAACGGATAAGGGATAAACACAGGAATATCAATCTCATTCTAATCACAGGCGGGGTTCCGGTGGACCCCACGGTCGCAAAACTCCTGGCATCTCTGGGTGCTTTCATCATCATATCAATGGACGGTCCTCCCGGTGTGAACAACCTTTTAAGGCCGCTGAAGAACTCCATGGACTCCTTCGAGATGGCTGAGAACTGCTTTCATTCCTTCAGGGAAGCCGGATGCAGGGTGGGAATTTCCGTAACCCTTGCATCCTCCAGCATAATGGACGCCAGGGATAGCTTTCTCTGGCTCATGGACAGATTCGCCCCTGACGACATGGGGCTGAATCCCTGGCTTCATCCCCTGGGCAGGGGAATTGAAAATCCCTGCCAGGCAAGCTTTGACAATGCCTTCACCGCCGTTACTTCCTGTATGGAAGTGGCTCTTCGACGCGGAATGTATGTGGAGCAGCTTGCCAGAAGAGCAAGACCCTTCGTGAACCGCTCTCCCAGGCTTAAGGACTGCGCCTCTTCAGGAGGCAGACTGGTCGTTATGCCCGGGGGAATTGCCGGGACCTGCGACTGCATGACATGCAGGGGTGACCATGGAGTACCGTTGAGCGACGGAAAGGGCATAAAAAAACTCATGGACAGTTTCAGAGCCCTTGCACCGGTGTTTTTTCCCAATTGCCTCAGCTGTCCAGCTTTATCAATCTGCGGTGGCGGATGCAGGTACGACGCGTTCCGTATCTCAGGTGATCTTCAGGGAAGATGGCCGGAAAGATGCCGTTTCGAGAGGAGATTCCTTCACTGGATGCTTGAGAAAACAGTAAGGGACGGACGGGAATCGCTGGTTCCAGCGGGAGGCTTCAGGGAGATCGCCATGCCAATGCCTGCAGGTACCATGCTGGGGGAGGACGGTTGATGTATCTCCATGGGAAAACATGGTTCGATCCGGTTTCTCTGAAAATTCACATAGGAGATAAACCCCTGTTAACCTCCTCCGAAATTCCCCCGGTTCCGGAACCGGGGATTTCCGCGATTCAGGCGGTGGTTACCAGAAAATGCAATCTGAACTGTACATATTGTAATGTGAGACTTTCCGGGGATACAAATCGCACCATGGACAAAGCCACAGTGGATGAAGTTATACGAACCGCCGGGGAGGCACCCGAAGGAAGACTTCTCATGGTTACAGGCGGGGAACCCCTTCTCGTTCCGGAGATAACCTTCGAGATCCTTTCCAGGATCGAACCCCCCAGTGTTCTGTTTACCAATGCCACCCTTATCCATGGGAGAACCGCGGAGATCATTCGCGGGACAGGTGTTTCTCCTGTGGTATCCCTGGACGGCGCGGCAGAGAGTCATGACGGTAACAGGTGCGGTTCATGGCAGAAAGCCGCAGACGGTCTGGACGCCCTGGCCGGTGCCGGAGTGGCATACGGCATATCTGCGGTGGTTACCCGGCGGAACCTGCATGCAATTCCCCGGGATATGGAAGCGATAAATGACAGGTTTCACCCCACAGGTATGGGTTTCAACATACTGCACTGGACCGAAAGGGGATTCGATCCTGTTTCAGGAGAAGAGTATGCTTCTGCAATGGAGGATGTTTTCCGCACCGCGCTGAAACACGGAATATTCGTTGATCAGATCGCAAGAAGGATAGGTCCCATTGTCACAGGCAGATACAGGCACAGGGACTGCTCGGCAATGGGAGGCAAGGTAGTTTTTCATCCCGATGGCCGGACATCCAACTGTATCAGCAGCAGAACCGTCAGTGACTGGTCCCGGAGAATTCCAGCATTCATGGATGAATGCGGGAAATGTCATGCGGCGGGTATCTGCGGCGGCGGATGCGCCTGGGACGGAATACATCTGGGGGCTAAAGGAGGACCTGATCCAAGGCACTGCCTCTGGACCATGAGGATACTCGATCTCTTCCTCGAGGATGTTGAAATGAACTTCCCCCCCGGGCCCGTTACCGTTAAGATGCTCCGGGACAGGTACCTGCCGCTGGTATCCAGGGGTGGTTCACCCCTTGGCACTTCCATAGGGCATGGTGAGAAATGAACCACTGGAATGATCCCGACACCGTGGAGAAATACATTTCATGCAGGGTTTCATCCGAAGCGGACAGATTCGTGGTTCACCGTCTTGCAGAACTGGGTCCGGCTAAACTTGTGGAACTGGGAACCGGGCCCGGAACGGTAATGAAAAGTGCAGGTTTTATCCAGAACTACATTCCAACGGATATTTCCCTGGAATTTCTCAGCCGGCTGAACTGCCGGTTGGCGGTGTGTGCCAGCGCGGCCTCCATCCCTCTGGGAAACAGCTCCCTGGACTGCGTTCTGGCCATGGCTGTTCTTCACCATCTCAACACCTTCGAACTTCGGGATGCACTGCGTGAGATCCACAGGATCCTGAGGCCGGGAGGCACTTTCCTTCTCATTGAAGACTGGTGCTTCTCCAGAGGAGACACGGCATTCGAAGAGGAAGCCAGGAAAGTACGGTTCAGATACGGTACGAAGGAGAACCATCTGGCCGAAGGCAGCTGGCTTCTTGAACTTGAAACAGCAGGTTTCAGATGCCGCAGAAGAACCTGGGTAAGAAGACCATTTCATACCGCCGACCCCAGGCTGATGAACTGGCCGGAAGGTGAGAGAAGGGTAAGGATGCTCTTTCTGGAGATGGAAAGAAGTCTGTGAAAATTCTTCTTGTGCAATCGTGGCTGGGCAGGGACCAGCATCCGGTGCTTCCCCTGGGACTGGCATGTATTGCAGCTTCACTGGACGGTTATCCCGTGAGAATAGCAGATCCCAATGTTCATGAAAATCCCCTTGAATACCTTAAGGGTGTTCTCCGTGACTTCGAGCCTGATGCGGTGGGGCTCAGTCTGCGAAACTGCGACACCACTTCTTACCGGGACAGATACAGCTATCTCCAGGCGTTCATACGGCAGACGGAAATGGTAAGAAATGAAGTTCCCGGGGCTTACATAATGGCAGGCGGTGCCGGGTTCAGCATTTTTGCCCGGGAGATAAAGAACGCCTGCCCTTCCCTCGACTGCGGTGTTAAAGGCCACGGTGAGGAAGTGGTAAGAGGGCTTGTGGAAAACCGTTCAGAAGGAATAAAAAAGGGGTTTGCCGGATCTTTCCGGGAACCAAGACTGGATCTGCTGGATGCAAATGCATACATTCCCTTTCAGAAAAACCTCTCAATTGGAGTAGAGGTCAACAGGGGCTGTCATCTGAGGTGTTCATACTGTTCCTATGGAGAGATCTCAGGCAGGCGGGTACGTGAGCGGAATACAGAGAGTGTTCTAAGGGAAGTTGGCTTCCATGCGGGAAGGGGGGTCAGACATCTGTTCCTTGTGGCTCCCGTTCTCAACAGCACAAGAAGACGCGGCGAGGAGATCGCAAGGGCCATGGCATCCTCCGGGGTTCCGGTAACCTGGGAGGCTTATCATTCTCCGAAGGACTTCGATGATCCCTATGCGGCAATGGTTTCAGCTTCAGGGTGCACCGGGGTTTCCTTCTCTCCCGACGGGGGTACTGAAAGGCAGATGCGGCTTATGGGGAAGGACTACAGTATGGAACAGCTTGAGAATGCTGTGATCTCCGCTTCCTGTGCCGGTCTGGACATAAGTATCAATCTGTTCCCCTGGAGACCGGAAACCGGCATATCCGGAATGTTTCAAGCCTTCAATAACGGAAGCAGGTGGGGACGCCTTGCAGGAAGCAGGCTGAAAAGGCTCCGCTTCAGTCTTGTCAGAAGAATGCCGGGTACCCCCTTCGGTCCTGCTTCAGCTTTCCTTGCTCGAAAAGAGTTTGACAGACCTTCGGGGGCTGGCATGCCGGTCTTTCTCATTCTGAGCAGACTCTGCGAAAGGGACCGTACCTGATGAAAGCTCTGATACTTGCAGCCGGCACCGGTACCAGGCTGGGTTCACCCTGTCCGAAGACCCTGAGGAGTATAGGCGGCAGGACCGTTCTTGGAAGAACCCTGGGAAACCTTCATGAGATGGGAATTGAGAGCCGCGATGTTCGCCTTGTTACCGGTTTCAGGGAAGAGCTTCTCATTGGAGAAGGCGTTGAACTGATACACAATCCTCTATGGAGGTTCCCGGGAACGCTGGGTTCGTTCTTCGCAGCTGGAAGTATTTCGGAAGAATTACTTGTGATCCATGGGGATCTGGTCTGGGAAACCGATCTGCTCCGGGGCCTTCAGAGTCTTCCGGGGGACATTCTGATCCCCCTGGACCCGCGGACAAGGAATGACACTGAAGCCATGAAAGCCGAGGTGCGGTGCGGAAGGGTTCTCCACCTGTCCAAACGGCTTCCACCATTCCGTTCTGCAGGGGAGTCCATGGGGGTGTTCCTCATAAGAAGACCGCACCGCCTTCGGGAAATTGCACGAAATCTTTTGTGGAAGCCCCTTTCATCCCTGGACGATGCGGTTAACGCCGCTGCAGGGGAAATGACGGTGAAAGCTTTTTTTTCAGAAGACACGAAATGGGAGGAAATTGATACCCCGCAGGATTTGAAAAGGGCAGAGGAGCTTTTCAGTGAATGAGTCCTGGGAGAGCGTCTGGGCCGAAAAACGGGGTGCGGGATTTCTGAGCTCTCTTGGAAAGAAAATTGCAGCCAGGTGTGATCTTCAGTACCTGGTCCATAAAGAGCTCATGGAATGGTGCCCTCCGGAAAGTGATTCCCTTATACTGGAGGTTGGATGCGGAACCGCTCCGGTTCTGGGAATGCTCAGGAGCAGAACGAACCTGCTTTATGGGGTGGATGTTTCATTTTCTTCTGCGAAGGTGTCAGGATCCCTGTGCTTGTCCGCAGTTGCCGACGGCAGAAAGCTTCCCTTCCCGGAAGAATGTTTCCATACGGTTTTCAGCACCGGTGTGGTGGACCTTTATGATAAGAATGAAGTTTACGGGTTTTTCCTGGAGATCAGGAGGGTTCTCAAACCCGGAGGAAGGGCTGTGATCATAACCTCCAGCAGTGAGTGCCGTCTTCACAGAACCATAATGAAGCACCTGGAGAAGAAAGGCAGATGGAAGTACGGACCCAAGCGCGGCTTCACATCTCTGTCCGATCGGGTACCCCTGGGGCTGCACCTGTTGTCACAGCATGGAAGAGGGGCGGTTTTTCAGCTCAGGTTCGTATCGTATCTTTTCGATGACATCACCTTGCTGAGAAGGATATACAACGGGATGTTCCTCTGTGTTTCACTGCTTTTCAGACCCCTTAACCACCTGCCGGGCGCTCTTCTTGTAACGGTACTGGAGAAGAAATGAGAAAGGTTCCCCCTGTGAAGGAACTGCGGAAAATATGCCAGCCGGCGGATCTTGATGTGTGCGTTTTCAGAAGACTTGTTACAAGGCCTTTATCCATACACCTAACCAGATTATTCCTCATTGCAGGGATCCCGGCGGATACTGTTTCCGCTGTCAAGGGAGTCATTGCCTGTACAGGTTCGCTTCTTTTCCTGCCGGGAATACCCGTTCATTCGGTGGCGGGGGCTCTGCTGCTGCAGCTGTCCTTCGTGCTGGATGCCTCAGACGGTGAAGTCGCAAGGTATACCGGGTCTTTCGTTTCCGGAAGAGGAGAGTTCATCGACAAGCTTGGTGACACCGCTTCCAGGGGACTTTTCTATGGAGCATGGGGTATTGCTCTGTTCAATCGAACGGGGGAATACCTCTTTCTTCCTGCAGGCTTGCTCATGGCCGGTATCTGGCTCACTGTGAGATTCTGTGCAGTAGAGACGGTTCTGGAAAGCTTTTCCAACCATCCTGACAGTCCTCCTTCCCCCGGGGAAACCGATGCAGTCAGGCGGTTGTTCGTGAAAAAGGGCTCATCGGGGCGCATGGAGTTCATCCTGTCCCGGTTCTACCATCCCTGGATAAACATGGCAACTCTTGCAGCAGCGGCTTCATTCAGCACAGTGCTTTTCCGGATACTGTTCATCTCCCATTTTGCCGCCTGGTGGGTGAATACCATTCGCAAGATCATTCAGGGGATGAAGATCACCTCCTTCAGAAGGCCTTCTTCATGAGGGCCGTTAAAGGAGCGGTCCTGTCCGGAGGAGATTCGAAGAGAATGGGCAGAGCCAAGGGAAACATCCTTCTTCCCTGGGGACTTACCATGGAGGCCAATGCGAAAAAACTGCTCACCGGTGTAACGGAAGACTGCCCGGTGGTTTCCGGTGGTCGCGGGATCATCGATGTGAGACCCGGCAACGGCCCTCTCGGCGGAATTGAAACCATTCTCTGGAGGGAAGAAGCAGAGGCCTGGCTGTTCATGCCCTGTGACATGCCATTTCTCTCTGAAACGATTCTGAGAAAACTGGTCATGGAATTCATGAGGGACAGAAGGCGCCCTGCCGTGATTGGCCGCCCCAGCCTGGAACCTCTTCTGGCAGTGGTTCCCGTCACCTTCAGGGAAAAGGTTACCAACGCTCTGGACATGGGGCATCTGAAGGTGGGAAGGTTCTGGATGGACTGCGGATTTTCCTCTGTTACCGTTCCGGACCACGGAGAGCTTCATGACGTTGACCATCCATGGGAGTTGCCTGCATGACGGGCATACTGCAGATCTTTAGTCTTTTTCAGGCGGGTTTTGCGCTGCTTCAGCTTCCCGGGGTACCGGTTGACATCATTCCCTTCCAGCAGGGATTCGCTGTTGCCTGCACCGAACCCGGCTGCCTCTGTCTGCTTTCCGGGTGGGAAGTTTCAGCGACTGCGCCCCTTGATCTCTCTGAGCCGGTTCGTCTTGCTTCATGGAACGGTTCGCTGGCGGTTTCGGACAGACAAAGGAACGCGGTGTTTCTCTTGGACACGCTCTACGGTCTTCCGGGCTCTCCAGAGGGGATCTGTGAGGTGAACTGGACGGGAAGGGGAGAATCACAGCTTGCAGTGTGTCTCTTCAATACTGGACGGGTAGCTCTTCTCCACCGGAGCGGAGAAGTTTCTTTCCTGGCTTCCGCCGGGGGAGCAAAAGACATTGCCGCTGCCGATGCCGATTCCGACGGAGATCAGGATCTGTTCGTGTCCGGATGCGGAACCGGTGTGATCCTCCTGGAGAACAGAGAAAGCCTTCCGGTCCTTCATGAAGTGGGGAATATAGGAGTCGGGGTCAAGAGAATCTGCACCGCAGATATGGACGCTGACGGGTATGTGGACGTTGCAGGCATTGCCTGTGCCAATGGAGGTGCCGGATGGTGGAGGAATCCCGGTACACCGGAGGGGGAGTGGGAGTACATGGAACTTGATGATGAACTCCAGGGTCCCAAGGATATTTCTGCCAGTGGCGACAGTCTTGCAGTTGTCTCTCTTTTCAGCCCGGTCTTTTCCACTTTCAGCGATTACTCCATGCTGCCGGCGGGGTTCACCTGCTGTCTTCTTCAGCACGGTGGAGCACTCATTCTAGGGCATTCGATGGGTTTTATCGCAGTTAGGGAGGGATTCAGTGAAAACGGAAATTGAGACGATACCGCTGGTTTATCCTGTACCTGTGGTTCTTGTGGCCGTGATGAGAGGCGCAGACGTAAATGTTACCACCATTGGAGATTGCGGTATAATGGGTTTGAGACCTCCTCTGGTCTATGTATCTCTTCATGCTCACCACTATTCAACAGGTGGCATAGAGGAATCCCTCCGGTTCAGCATAAACATTCCTCATGCGGGGATGGTGGAAGAAACTGACGTCTGCGGAATGGTATCCGGTAGGGATCATAACAAGGCAGATCTTTTCAGGGTTGAATACCCGGGGCCGAATGGGGTGCCTGTGCTGACCGACTGTCCTGTGAGTCTTATCTGTTCGGTACGAGAGAAGATATCCATCGAACACAGGCGAATATTCATAGCCGATGTGAAAAGCACATGGATCGAAAGCGACCTGCTTTCCGGGGATCGTTTGCCGGGGCTTCTCAAGCTGAAGCCGCTGATCTACCATCTTGACAATCATTACTATACTTCTGGTGAAGTTGTTTCAGAGGGGTACTCGGCGGATACAAGCAGCGTTCCCCTGAGAGAGCAATAAATTCCCACTTAAACAGTATAAGATTGTCCTGGAATGTTTTGACATGTTCCCGGTCACTCTGCATATTGCTTTTCCATAAAACAACCGAAGGGAAGAATATGGCAGTTAAGAAAGTCAGGGTGCAGGGAGTTCAGGATAACAGTTTCAGAATGGAAGTTACAGCAGGCAATCATACACTTGTGGTAGATCAGCCTGTATCAGGTGGAGGCGGGGATTCCGGTCCCAACCCCCTGGAATACTTTCTGGTTTCGCTTGCAGGCTGCATAGGCGCAATCGGAAGGATCATTGCAAACCAGAGAAAAATGGACGTAAGGGGTTTCAGGGTAGACGTGCATGGAGAGCTGAACACCGATAACCTTCTGGGAATGAGCAGCGAAGAGAGAGCCGGCTTCAGCAGTATCAGGGTAAGTGTTTTCATCGATGCTGAAATGACGGAAGAGGAGAAGGCCTCATACCTCAGCGAAGTGGATTCCAGATGCCCCATATCCGACAATATCTGCAATGCTTCAAATGTGAGTTTCGAGTTGGTGTGATTCATTTCACGATGGCGTGATAATTACAGACAAAGCCGTTCACAGCTTATATAAGCATTAGACGCATTTGCTCTGCGAATACCCTTGACAAGGCTTCTTAATTGTTGTCTTATCGGGGGTTCGCATACCATTCAAAGCGTGGAAACACTGTATCATTAACCCGTTAGAACCCTATTGGAAAAGCAATGGAAAGGGCTGAAACATGGCAGACAAGATAAGAGTTCTCCTTGTCGATGATGATCCTGATTTCATCGAAGCCAACAGCATCATCCTTGAAGCCAGCGGTTTTGAGGTTCTCACAGCCGCAAGCGGCGCCGAGGGCCTGAAAAAGGTCGAAGAGGAAAAGCCGGATGTGGTTGTTCTCGATGTTATGATGGAAAACACCGACGAAGGATTCTCCGTGGCTCGCAAGATCCGCAGAACACTTCACAGCAACGTTCCCATTATCATGCTTACTTCGGTAGCACAGGCAACAGGTTACACCTTCAAGCCTGAAGATCATCCGGATTTCTTCCCGGTGGATCAGTTCCTGGAGAAGCCTGTTCCTCCCACTACCCTGGTTACCAAGATCAGGGAAGCACTTGAGAAGGGAGAATAACAGTGGCAAGAAATCCTAAAGAGATAGTCAAAGAAGGGCTCGGCAAGTTCGGAACCGGAAGAGAGGCAATAATGCAGCTTCTCACCATGGTGAATGAAGAACTCAGCTGGGTTCCCGAAGAGGCAATACTGGAGATCGCCGAGGCAACCGGTGTGAGCGGTGCAGAGGTTTACAGCGTGGTCAGCTTCTACAGCTTTTTCAGCACCGAGCCCAGGGGAAGGAATATCGTTCGTCTCTGCAGCACCATAAGCTGCGCAAT
>CAZNFQ010000007.1:0-51796 GCA_964571965.1 uncultured bacterium
ACTAACGCTGCTGAATCCATTGCCAGCAGATCGGTGGATGGTTCTAATGCACGATTGGCAGCTTCTAAAATTGAATCTCTGTTGTCAAATGCGGGTTATATGGGTGAAGTGTATCCCGGGGTATGGCAGCCTGTTCTTGTTTCAGAGGAGAACAGGTTCTCGTTTGTAGCCAACATTAATGAAACCCAGTCCTTTGGTCCTGAAGACACCATTACCATTGCCATGGATCAGGAGCTGGTAACCATTACCGATGCCTCAGGCGCTGATTTCTCACAGTCCCTTCCCGGGCAGATATCCTTTGAATATTACGCTGCAATGGGACAGGACGTCACCACCCCTGATCTTGTGAGAAGAATTGACTTCTCACTTGTTTTGCCCGAGGGTTCCAGTATAGCTGGGTCAGTCTCTCCTTATAATCTTGCGGTGGCTCAGGACCCCGTCATGCTTAGAGACCTGTTCAACTCCTACGGCGATGGAGGCGGTTCCCGCTATGAGCATGTTGTGTTCCTTGAAGACTTCGAGGTTCCCACACCCTTTGCCTTCGAGGATCACATGGAGGCGGGGGCGATGTGGGTTCCAGTTATATCTGAATACTTCGAAGATCCCTTAACCTGGAACGACAACTGGCAGTCCCTGATCGAAGACCCAGGGTACGGAAGGGGCAGAAGGTGGACAGACACCGAGGCCTATGGGGGCCAGAGCTGTCTTGCCCTTGACTGTCATAAGGAGGGTTACAGCAGCCAGATGGCAATATGGAAGGTCGATCTTTCCGACTATGACTGGAGCGACGACCTTAGGCTTCACTTTTACTGGAAGGAATACAGCGACCAGCTTGATCCTGAAGACGGCGTTTTCCTTCCTGTGTGGGTTCCCGACTCTGAGGTTGAGATACTCGGTGAAGACTTCTCTCAATTCGGTAACGGGGTGTTTCCCCGGGACTGGACATACTGGACCAACGACTACGGGCGTGTTCAGGTGATGGATACCTATCCCACAGACGGCAATTACCTTAATCTGGATACTCGAAGACAGGGATACACCGGTGTCAGCAGGGTAATGGCAACCATGGACCTTTCCCCCTATGCTGGAAGCACCAATATCAATCTTACATTCGATATGTGCAGCAGGGGTTCACCTAATTCGGCCTTTGTTGGGCTTATTGGCACAGGAGGCATCTCAAGTGATCCGGTGGCAGAGTACAATCTCAACCCGGGCACGCTTCCAGCCGGTTCCTGGACCACTGTAACAATAGACCTCGACGAGCTTATTCCTCCGGGATACAATCTTGCAAACACTAAACTGATCTTTGCCCAGGAGGGCACAGGAGTTACATCAGGGATCAACTTCACCGGAGGTGTAAGCTTAGACAATGTCGTGGTCACCAATGGTACCGTGGGTTACTGGGACACCAGCCACAGAATTCTGGCTGCACCTTCCAGTTTCCCCGACTGGACGGAGGCCACGATAGATCTTGACGATGCCGCGCAGAACGCCGGTATTCCATTCAGCGATGAATTCTACATCGGGTTCTCCCAGAGGGGTGAACGGCCCATAGACCTTCGCGGAATAGCAGTTGACCAGATCGACATCGAAGAAATGGGTTGGGGAATGTCCGGCTGGACCCACGGCACCTGGCCGGGCTACACGGTTGACGAGTGGCTGCCCTCCGATCATGCGGCCTTTTCAGGCAGCTGGTGCTATGCGGTGGCAGCCGGAGGCAATTATCAGGCTGCTCCAACACGTGCCTGGCTTCAGAGCCCGGCTATCGACCTTACTAGCTATACCCCCGGCGAAAGAATGGCCATAGCATTTTTCCACAGGTACAGTTTCGGCACCGGTGGGGACGGATGCAACGTTAAGATAAGCCGGAACAACGGAGAAACATGGGATCTTGTTGCCCCCTACTGGGGTTACTACACTGCCATGGTCCCCGCCCTCGGCGGTGAGGCCGGCTGGACCGGAGCCACAGGTTCCGGCGTGTGGAACTTCTCGGTCATCGACATCACGGAGTACGCGGGAGATGAAATTCGCGTTCGGTTCAACTACGGCACCACAGGAAGCAGTTCCAATTCAGGCTGGGAAGTAGACTACACCAGAAGCCGGGCCGGAGCAGACTGGCCGCAGATAATCTGGAATTACACACCTGAAAAGGCAGACTGGAACACATACAGCCGGGTGTTCACCGGACCATATGATCCCACAAGCACCCCCGACGGCGATAACTGGGCTGGAAACGACATGTACTCCGGCTGGTGGGGGGGAGCCTTCTGGAATTATCGATATGAGAATTACCAGGATAACGCTCTTATTACCCCGCCAATAGTCTATACCCAGGACAATTACGATACATACGCCTACGTGGAGTTTTATGCTTCCCCAAGATTTGAGCCCAATTTCGATTACGGTTACGTTGAGGCTGCAGAGTTCGGCCAGGTGGCCCCAAGCACCTGGCACGCCTTCTGTACAGTAAATTCTGTTACCTCCGGCTGGGGGCACTACCGTTTCAGGGTTGATGATCTTCCCGTTTTCAGTTCCAACCGTACAGTTGTGTTCCGGTGGAGAATGCACTCCGACGAAAGTCAGGTTTACGGCGGATGGAACATCGACAGGCTCAGGTTCTTTTCCTCAAGCGTGTATCTTCCAAATGTAACCCACGGCCCGGTGAACGGCGTGGACCCGGGCGGGGAGTTGACTGTGGAAAGCCCGAAGGGCAGCGGCGCCACGCCGCTTCCATTGTTCACCCGGGAAACACCCGTTGTGGTGCCCGTGCGAAGCGGTTTTAACATGGAGGTTCATCCGTGACCAGAAAACTACTTACATCAGCGCTGTGCATACTGCTTTTCTCCTGCGGGGATGATCCTTCGGGGCCGTCTGAGTCCTTATCTGTAACCGTTACATCTCCACCGGCTGAAGGAGCTTATGCCACAGACACATACACTGTGAACTGGACCGGAGAGGGCAGCGGAACGGTGGCTCTTTATTACAACACTGTTCAAAGTCCCATCGGGCAGCAGCTCATCGCCTCGGCTCTGGCTGTTTCCGGATCTTACCAGTGGGATCTTTCTCAGGTTCCCAGCGGAGAGTATCTGGTAAGGGCAATAATCTCAAGCGGTATGGAGTCCGCTTCAGACTGGTCAGATGGATCACTGCAGGTTGACCACTCTGGAGGTGAACCGGGAATAACGATTACGGCTCCCCCTCCCGAGGGGGACGAGGCCAACGAATCCTACACGCTAAGATGGGCATCTTCCGGTTTTGATGACGGCCTTGTCAGCCTCTGGTACGATACCGATACACTGTCCGGAGGCGAGGTGGAGATTGCCAAGTCCCTTGAGGACAATGGACAGTATCCATGGGACTGCAGCAGCGTTTCCGACGGCAGCTACTACATTAAAGCGGAGATAACCGATGGCACCGACTCTGTCAGCGCATACAGCCATGGAATGCTTGTTATCAACCATGTTCCCGATCCATGGATCACCGTTGAGAAACCTCCCGCTGCGGGAGATTCCGCGAACAACACATACACAGTCGAATGGAGCAGCGAAGCCCCCACCGGTGCCACTGTTACCCTGTGGTATGATACCGATACCAATCCTTCAGAGGGGCTTGTTTCCATAGCAGCAGGGCTTGACAACGACGGATACTTCACCTGGGATTGCTCCGGTATTCCCGAAGGACAGTACTACATATATGCCCAGCTCGTGTCATCCACCGATTCCCGGAGCACGGTGGCAAGTCTTGCTTCTGCAATTTCCAGGGATGTGCTTGCCTCGGACTACAGCCAGGGTATACTTACCATCACCCATGACATTCCCTGGAACATCACTGTGACAGCCCCCCCTGCAGAGGGCGCTACAGCTGATGACAGCTACTTGATCCAGTGGACTTCCGATGCGCCATCGATCACTACTCTTGACCTTTACTATGCATCGGACACCACAGGTACAACTCTATATCCCGTTGCTTCCGGTGTGTCCAACAGCGGTTCTCACCTCTGGAACACCGAGATGGTTCCGAATGGAAGCTGGTATGTTTATGCCGCATTCACAGGCAGAGCGCAAAGCAGCGACTGGAGCAGCGGAAAAGTGACTATTCTTCACGAAGATGAATACTCATTCGATTTCACTTCTCCGCCGCCGGAGGGAGCCGTTGCCGATGAGGAGTACATGCTTCAGTGGGACACAAGCGCTCCATATGGTTCAACATGGGTTTACCTTTACTACAGCACATCGAACGAGCCCGGGGGAACCCTTCTGCCTATAGTTCAGGGTACACCCAACTCAGGTCAGTACAACTGGAACTGTGCGGCTGTGCCCGATGACGAATACTGGATATACGGCTTCGTAACCGATGAAAGGCTTCAGAACCCTGAAGAGATAATGCGTGGTTCTGGAACCGCCTGGAGTGAAGGATCTCTCACAGTGAGCCATTCAGGATACTCCATTGAAATAACAGCACCGCCGGCAACAGGTGCATCGGCAGACAGCAGTTACACGGTTGAGTGGACCGCGTCGGGGGCTTCCGGAAGCCTTATCGCCGTTTACTACGATGATGATACCAATCCCGGGAACGGGATCGTTCTCGTCGCTGACGGCCTTTCCAATTCCGGTTCCTACCTCTGGAATACTGCAACGGTGCCATCGGGCGAATGGTATGTTTACGGTGTTATCTACGACCCGACCAAAGGCGATCCCGATCCGGCATCCGACGGTTTTGCAGGTGCATACAGCCAGGGTGTTCTGACAATTCAGCACGAGTACAACTACATTATCGTCACCGCTCCACCACCATGGGGGGCCTATGCTGCCACAGAGTACCAGATTCTCTGGGCGGCAAGCACACCATATGGCGGAACGGTAAGTCTGTACTACGATGTAGACACCAATCCGGGCAACGGCATGGAGTTCATAGTGAACAATCTTGTGTGGGATGAAGGCCAGTACACGTGGGACTGTTCCGCAACCCCCGAAGGCGAGTACTACATCTACGCCAAGCTTGAGAACTCACAGCAGACTTTGACATCCTACAGCCTCGGAACACTGATCATCGATCGCGAGCCATTGTGGATGAGCTTTTACTCACCACCCCCACCGGGAGCCAACGCCAACGAAAGCTACAACCTGGAATGGTATTCCGTTGGACCCGATGGCCGTACGGTCGATCTCTATTACGATACCGATCTTAACCCTGAAGAGGGGCTTACGGAGATTGCAACCGATGTGGGGTGTCCGGAATATTTAAGCGACTATTTGTGGAACTGCAGTTCTGTACCCGAAGGCAGTTACTACATTTACGGCATTCTCTCAGACCCGTCCCTTGACGACATCTTCGAGGTGTACAGCGAGGGAATGCTGACCATAGAGCACTAGCTCTTCAGTTCAATCAGCTGCTCTACCAGGCGGGGATCGTAAAGGGTCCCCGCCTTCATGTTAAGGTCCCTTACTGCAACTTCATTCCCCGATTGAACTGCCTTTTCCCAGCCTATGCTCACAGCAAGTATCCTTGAACACAGGGGTATGCTGTTTTCCTTCTTCTGCATGGGTCCGGTGCCGCACCAGTGTTCATGCATGGAGGCCAGGGCTCTGGCCGTGATCTCCGGAAGGGTCAGGGTCTGATCACTGGAGTCGGAAGGTCCGCCTTCGGGCAGTTCAAGGGTATGAAGCAAAGCTGCCAGTCTGACACAGTCCCTGAACCAGCTGTTCTTGCCCAAAGCGGTGCAGAGTTCTTCTGCGGTGGCAGCGGTCCTTCTGCTGAACCCTGCGAATTCACTCATGTTGCCTTCAAGGAACGAAATCATTGTTTCAACTGATTTCCATGAGGCCTTTTCCATTCTCTTCTCTGCTTCCAGTCCAACTAATACCGGAACGGTTCTCCCTGCAAAGGATCGCAGGTATTCCGGTACGGTGGAGTTCAGGGAGTCTACACTTACGGTGAGTCCTTCATGGTGAGTGAATGAGACTCCGCTGCGGGAGTCCCAAGGTTCTCCTTCGCAGAAGCTCAGGTTTTTCCATCTCACCGCTGAACGGCACTGCCATGCCCTTGAAAGGGCCCGTGAAAGAATACGCAGAACTTCGGTTTCCGTTTCAGCGGCAGACAGACTCCGGGAAAGCTCCTTGAGCGCGGAAACGGTTTCAAGTTCCCCTGTTCTTTCATGGGCGGACCTGTTAAGGCTGATACTGACTCCGTGAACTGCCACCATAGCAAAAAGGGAAAGGGTTAGCGTGAGAAGCATCTGAATGGTATTCGGGTGAATTTCTGCTGCAAGGGTTCCCGGAACCGCCAGAAGAAGAATGAATCCGTTCGTGAAGAGATTTCTTTTCAGATCGTTCAGCCAGGAGGCGGTTCTGCTGCCGGTGTAGTACACCGAGACCGTTCTCAGCAGTGTAATGGCCACGGCTGTAAGTGTCAGGAATACATAGGTCCCCACAGCATCATGTTCGATGCTAAAAGAAGACACTAAACCGAAGAGGAAAACACCGAACCTGAGAAGGACTGCGAAGGAAACCCCCTGAAGAACAGCATCGGTCATGCTCTGTTTCAGGGGCCTTTCCGATCGAATGGCATTTATGATGCTTCCGGTGAAGGCAAAAAAGGCCACCACCGGGTATATGGGAACGGAGCACTGCCACGAAGCTATGAATGCCAGAATTGACGGTTCTATTCCAGTTCTGTCGCTGGATTTCGAGGACAGCACGAATATTCTGGAGAGAAGTATCCCGGCGGCGGCGAGAAGTAAAACCACCAGAGTGTTTCCGGTATCCAGTTCCATGGCCTGATAACCGGGAAACACAAAGAATACAGCAATGAACACGAGGGATGCTATGAGGTTTTTGGAATTATTGCTCATCTCAGCATCTCCTCCAGCGCGTCCACAACCGCTGAATCGAACCCGGTTCCCCTGCACTTCCGGATCTCCCGAAGAGCTATGTGGGAGGGTTTGCCAAGGTGGTAGGCCCTTGGAGATATTATGGCGTCAAAGGTGTCTGCAACTGCCACTATTCTTGCATGCAGATTTATGTTTCTTCCTTTAAGTTTCCCGGGGTAACCGGTTCCGTCTATTCTCTCGTGGTGCTGCAGCACCACAGATGCGGCGTTGCCGTACCTTTCCATGGGCGACAGCAGCCTTGCCCCGGCTATGGGATGTGTTTCGATGATCTTTCTTTCGGCTTCTGTAAGCAGGCCCTTTTTCATTATAAGACTGCCCGGAATTGTGAGTTTGCCTATATCGTGAAGCATGGCGCCTATCTTCAGCTGAAAGAGCTCAGGTTCGGGGAGTCCCATTATCCGGCCCAGCCTTACAGCTGTCTGGGAAACCCTTATGGAATGTCTGTGTGTGTCAGAATCCTTCTTGTCGGCAATTCTTACAAGCATTCCCGCGGCTCCGAGAAAAGCATTCTCAAGCCTTCTTTTTGAAAAAGACGCCCTCCAGATGGATTCAAGAAGCAGCAATGTTTCCCTTTTATCTCTGCCTGACAGTGAATTGATATCATCCGAGACGCTCCCGGAGGTGATAAAGGCTGAATCTTTAACAGGGAACACCGTCCAGCGCTTATCCCCTTTTTCCCTTATGGTGCCGGGGGAAGGAATCCCGGGAGCAGGTTTTCCCTGCATGGTCCACACATGATTGCCGTCATGGAAGAAGATGGACTCTGTGCTCTCTTTGCTGTAGAAACAGTTCATCAGCCTGTTCTGAATGGAGAGAATGCCTATCCTTCCGCTGTATCGAATGATTCTGCTTCCATTTCGAGCGGCCTGAATGGCAAAGATCAGCATTACTCCAACCACAAGGAACCCGCCGGGCAGACCGTCACTGTTTACGAAGAAGAAAAGAACGAAGGCTGCCATGCCGTTTATCAACCAGTTTACTGCCGTTGTAACTGCCCTGGCTGGTTTCCATCCTGCCAGAAGTGCTCCGGCCGTTGTCTGAACGATCATTCCCGCAGGTATCAAAAGCCAAACCCGTGTGTTCAGCCCTAAGCTGCCGGAGACGAGAATGATAAGAGCTGAAGCCGGAAGGTGGCTCAAAAAGAGGTTTCGCACAGGCGCTGTTTTCCAGTGGCACAGAAGACCTGTTGCTATAACAGCGGTGGAAGTAAGCACTGCGGGGAGGGTTCCCCCGAAGGTATAGGCCAGCCAGCATACCGCTGGCAGCGGTGTTACTATTGCCCCCTGCCTGGTTTCATGGGTCAGAAGAGCGAAAAAGATACCTGCGAATGCAATGAGCGCCGTGAGGTCGGACCGGGGAGAGAACAAAACCGCAAGCACCGCTATCGCAAGACCTGCCACAGAGCAGAGGAGCCGTCGATTGGTATTAAGATAGTCTATTGGAAACCCCCGGAAGCTGCGCATCGATAGGAGAGCAAACAGTTTTTCATTATAGTAAATGCCGTGAAATATACAAGTGCATGAAGAAGGCGGTATTTTGAGAGTTCTTTTGGTACAGTCACCGGCGGGCAGGGCAGAGGCACCGATCTATCCGGTGGGACTGGCATATCTGGCCGGAGGTCTTAAGGATCATGTCCTTGCGGGGATCGATCTTAGCCTTTCAACTGAACCGGCATCCGCCCTGAAAGACAGGATTCGCGAATTCAAACCTGACCTTGTGGCCGTTTCCCTGCGAAACATCGATGACAGTGCCTATCCGGAAACATACTGGTATCTGGATCATTTCGATTCACTGATGCAGGTTCTTTCCGGGTGGCAGGGGCATCTTGTGGTTGGCGGCGCCGGATTCTCCATCTATCCCGTGGATATCCTGGACAAATGGCCCTGTATAGACATCGGTCTTTCCGGAGAGGGCGAGCTTGCCATGCCTTTGGTCATCCGATATCTGGAAGGGGGAGAGAAACCCCCCTGGATATCAGGAAGGCTCGCCTCTCCTCCAAGGCCGGACCTTGCTTCCATACCCCTTCCCGACTACTCCGTGTTTCCCGCGGAAAACTATCCGGGCAAGGGATCCGTGGGTATTCAAACCCGGCGGGGCTGTGTTTTCAACTGTGCCTATTGTACCTACAAATCCCTCAGCGGATGCGGATTCAGACTGAGACCTCTGGAACATGTTGCAGCAGATATCAGAGAAGTTGCCCGGCAGGGCTTCGACAGTTTCATGTTCGTCGATTCCGTGTTCGACCATCCCAGGGCTTATTATCTGCAACTGCTGGACACTATGCTTTCCATGGGGGATCTGCCTCGATGGGAAGCCTGGCTGTCCGAGTCCGTTCCACTGGAAACCCTTGCAAAGCTTTACAGTGCCGGATGCCGCTGGGTAGACTTTTCCCCGGATGTGATAACCGCAAAGGGATGGAAACTGATGGGAAAGGGGGGGGATATCCGAAGGCTCTGGCCTGCTGTCAAGGCGTCAAGGAAGGCAGGCCTTACAGTGGGGGTTAATTTTTTCAGCGCGTCACCGGGGGAAAATCTCTTTGCCCTTTTGCTGAAGTTCCTGTTCATGGCAAGGGCCAGGATCTTTCTGGGATACAGAAGCACCTTTATCAACATCGGAACCATAAGGCTGTACCGGGGGGCTCCACTGGCCGAGAAGCTTTATCCGGGATCCGACCTGTTCAGACCTGTGTTCTACAGACCCAGGGGACTGGCCGATCTTATAACAAGGGGATTTCAGTTCATAAGAAGGATCAGGAAATGACATCCCTTTTGAAAGCCGGACTTGTGGGCTGGCCCGTAGCCCACTCCATGTCACCGGTTATTCACTCTCTTTTCATGGAGGAGGCGGGTATTCAGGGCGAATACCGTCTGTTTCCTGTGATTCCTGAAGACCTTCCCGCGGTTATCCATGACTTGAGGGACGAAGGCTTCACAGGTCTCAACGTAACTGTTCCTCACAAAAAGGCAGTGATTGATCTATGTAGTCTGCTCTCAGAGGAAGCCGCAATCTCAGGTGCGGTGAACACTCTGCTTTTCCACGGGGAGGGAATCGAGGGTTTCAACACGGATGTGCAGGGATTCAAAGCCCTTTCAAGGGAACTTCCATCCCCCTTCATGGTCCTTGGAAAAGGGGGAGCTGCAATGGCTGTTTCCACAGCAGCCGGCCCCGGGAACTGCAGACTTCTCCATCGTGGAGAGGAAATTCCCCGTTCAAGTATCGGTTACAGGGGAACCATAGTGAATGCAACTCCGCTGGGCTGGAATGACGGTGATCCATTTCCCCTGGATATTCCAGCGGGCTGGTCATTCGCGGATCTTAACTACAACCCGGGATGGCAATGGCGAAACTCTCTTGAGACCAGTGGGGTAAGGGTGATCACAGGGGAGAGGATGCTCGTTGAGCAGGCAGCCTGTTCCTTCGCCCTGTGGACAGGTTATACTCCGGAAGAGGAACTCAAGGCGAGAGCTCTTGAAATTATAAAGGCGGAACTTCATGGCTAGTATTACTCCAGAGTGGATAACAGAAAGACTGCAGAAGAAATTTACAAGGGAAGACTTGAAGGCAATTCTTTTAAGTTCTCCGGAAGAGGCGGAGCATCTTTATTCAGCCGCCAGGGAAATCCGGGACAGCATCTTCGGGAGGAAGGCCTTCATCAGAGCGGTGGTGGAGTTCGCTAATTCATGCCGCTGCAGCTGTCTCTACTGCGGAATGAGGCTGAACAACCCGCAGGGAGTCCGGTATTCACTGGACCACGATGAACTCTTGTCCATTGCCCTGAAGGCCAGGGAAAACGGTATAAGAACCTTTTTTCTCCAGGCTGCAGAGAGTGAAACCTATGGAAACCTCTGGCTCAGGGATGTAATACGGGATATTCACGATCTGGGCATGGGTGTTCTTCTCTGCGTGGGAGTCCACGGAGAGGAAGATCTGGATCTCTGGCGCGAAGCCGGCGCAAGCAAGTTCATACTGAAGCATGAAACATCTGACAAAGAGCTTTTCCAGCGGATGAAGCCCGGTTTTACCCTTGAAGAAAGGGTTGGCTGGTTGAAGACCATAAGGGATCATGGATACCATATCGGTTCAGGGCCCCTTCTGGGACTTCCCGGCCAGTCAGTTGATTCACTGGTAAATGACCTGCTTCTTCTGAAGGATCTTCAGGTGGAGATGTCAAGCGTAGCCGTGTTCCTTCCCGCCAGGGGTACCCCTCTGGAAGATGCTGAAACCGGAGACCCCGAGCTCGGTCTCAGATTCATTGCAGCAATGAGACTCTTTCTCCGTAATACGCTGATCCCAGCCACGAGCACCTTTGAGAGGCTGATGAAGGACGGTCAGTACAGGTGTTTCCAGGCCGGTGCAAATGTTATAACGGTGAACATGACACCGAATCAGCTCAGAGATGATTACACATTGTATTCGGACAGGTTCTACGTGGGGCTTGAACACGCCAGAAGAACCATCCGGAGAGCCGGACTTATGGAGACCACAGAGCAGGATCTTCTTTCCTGAGCATTTCCAGAATGGCCATGGCAACCTGCCCGGGTGTTTTCTCACCGGTGCAGAGCCTGCGGGGTAGTGATGCGTAGTGTTCCTCTCTTTCCTTCAGAAGCCTTGTGAACATTTCTTCTGACGCGGCAAGAGGTCTGCCCCCCCTGTTTCTCGAAGCAAGGGTCTCAGGTGAGGCCCACAGGGTGAAAATGGTACACTTTGATTCCACCAGGGCCCTGGTTTCACTGTCGAGAAGGGTACCTCCTCCAAGGGCGATCACGCAGGGTTTTCGGGAAAGGGCTTTCCTGACGGCTTCTTTCTCCAGGGTTCTGAAAGCAGCTTCACCCCGGGTACTGAAAATCCGGCTTATGGATACCCCCGAAGCTTCTTCCACCAGAAGATCCGTTTCCACGAAGTCCAGTGAAACAAGCTCTGCTATTTTTGTCCCCGCGGCGCTTTTGCCGGAACACGGAGGACCCGCCAAGGCTATAAACTTGCGTCTCATGAGGCGATTATACCAATACTCCTTGACGCAGGGGATGCCTGCTGATATTCAACAGGACATAAGAAGGCAAGATAACTCTTGTAGGGAGTGAAGAAATGACCAGGGAGGAATTGGCCAGGGAGACCGCTCGAAGAACCGGTCTGACCATGAAGGAAGTGCAGATAGTACTTGTTACTCTGCTTGATGTTATCCGTGAGGTGATGTGTTCCGGGGAAACCGTGTTTCTCAGGGGGTTCGGCTGTTTCTCGGCTAAGAAGGGCAGGAAAAGAAGGGTAAGGGATCCCAGGGACGAGGGCGTGATGGAAATACCCGCCCGTTACCGTCCTGTATTCAGGGCATACCCCGCCCTGAGGGATGCTGTTCAGGACAGCCTGGCAAGGAAGACCAGGGTGGCTTTCTTCTGCATCGGCTGTCCGGGAGCAGAGCGGGTTTCAGTTACGGGAGACTTCAATGACTGGGACAAGGCGGCCTCACCCATGCAGAAACTGCCTGATGGAAGCTGGTTCGCAGAGTTATCCCTCTCTTCGGGGCAGACCATTACCTACTGTTTCTCTGTGGATGGAGAAGAAAGGTCAGATCCGGCCTACAGAATAAATTCAAAGGGAAAAACCGTAAGGCAGGTATGATTTGGCTGCAAAAAGGAAAAAAAAGGGTAAACCTGCCGGCAAGTGGAGATCTGTTCTTTTCTTCGTTCTCCTTTTTCTTTCTCTGGCAACGGCAGTGGCACTTATTGCACCCCAGGGCGACTTTCTAAGGAATTTCAAAGGGTTTTTCAGCGGTTCATTCGGCTTACTCTCTGTTTTTCTGCCGGTTTCCCTTTTTCTCACAGGCTCATGGATACTGGGTCTTGGATTCGCCGGAAAATGGCTCAGGGCAACGGGAGCTGTCTTCATCGTTTGTTTTTTCCTTTCCGCACTGGTTACCATGATACTCTGCAGGATAAATCCGGAGCTGATCTATTTCACAGGCGGTACGCTTTCGGCCAATACCGTTCTTGCAGTGGAGTCTCTGGTGGGCGGTGTAACCGGCTGGATAGCATTCTTTATCCTCTCCATGATTTCACTGGTGGTTTTCACCAGATGGGACCTTTCTTCGGACATCGGTTCTCTCATTGCAAGATTTTCAGGTGGAAAACCGAAGAAAACTTCGGTAAAGGCCGCAAAGCCTGTCACCGTAGCCCAAGAACCCGTTGAGAATTCCAATGCCTGGGAACGGGTTGAAGAACCGGTTTTCAACGTTGAACCGCAAGTGCCCTCCCCGAAGCCCTCAGCGGATAACAGGGTCAGCAAAAAGGTTTCTGCTCCGGTGATGGCCCCGGTGGCCGTTTCCGGTGATGAAAACGAGTACTGTCTTCCAGGTCCGGAGTTCCTGGCCCTTCCTTCCAGGGGAGAGAGGAACAGACAGACTGAATCGGAAATTCAGGACAGGGCAAAAATACTGGTGGACAAGCTTGCCGCCTTCGGGGTGGAATGTACGGTAACAGACTACTGTCCCGGGCCGGTGCTTACCAGATACGAGCTGAAGCCCGGACCGGGGGTTAAGGTTAACAGAATACTGAACCTGGCGGATGACCTCAGCCTGGCCCTTGCGGCTAAACGCATCAGGATCCTGGCACCTATACCCGGAAAAGGTGCCGTTGGCATAGAGATCCCCAACAGAAACCCGGAAATGGTTTATCTCAGGGAACTCCTTTCCAACTTCAAGAATGAGAAGATTCCCGTTGCACTGGGGAAACGCCTGGAGGGCGAGCCTTTCATCGCGGATCTTACTGAAATGCCCCACCTTCTCATTGCCGGAGCAACAGGCAGTGGTAAAAGTGTATGCGTCCATGCCATAGTATCCACTATTCTTCTTACCAGAACTCCCTACCAGGTCAAGCTGGCCATGATAGATCCCAAGATGCTGGAACTCTCTGCTTACAAGGGAATACCCCATCTGTGGGCACCTGTGATAATACAGCCCTCCAAGGCCAAATACCTTCTGGAAGCTCTTGTGAGGGAAATGGAGGAGCGTTACGCCCTTCTTGCCAGAACGGGGGTCAGGTCCATATCAGAATACAACCGCAGGTTCGGAAAGGATCAGGCGGAGGAGCATCTTCCCTACATCGTGGTGATAATAGACGAACTTGCCGACCTGATGATGACCTGCGCAAGGGATGTGGAACCCCCCATAGCAAGACTTGCCCAGATGGCCCGGGCAGTTGGAATTCACCTTGTGGTTGCAACCCAGAGACCTTCCGTGGATGTTATCACAGGGGTAATAAAGGCAAACTTCCCGTCCAGGATAGCCTTCAACGTTCAGTCAATGACGGACAGCAGAACGATTCTCGATATGAACGGAGCTGAAAAACTGCTTGGGCGGGGCGATATGCTCTTCGTTCCCGCTGCTTCACCTGAACCTGTGAGGATCCATGGTTCCTACATTTCAACGGAAGAGACCAAATCCCTTGTGGATTTCTGGAGCAGTCAGCCTGAGATCGCATTCGAATACGAACCCCCCGATGACGACGGCGGGAACTTATACGACCCCGGGGAATTAGATTTCGATGATCCCCTCCTGGAAGAAGTGAAGGGTGTGGTCATCAGTCAGCAGAGAGCATCGGTATCCATGATACAGAGGAAATTCAGGGTAGGCTATGCCAGGGCAGGTAAACTCATCGATATGCTTGAACGAATGGGAGTGGTAGGCCCTCATCTCGGAAGTAAACCCAGAGAGGTTCTGGTGCCACCGGAACCTGAGGAGGCAACAGATGACTAGACGTCTTACCAGGGCGGTTCTAACCGCTTTCCTGCTGGCTGCGGTTTCCTGCGGCGGCAGTTCCACGGACGGTGAGGGTCTTGCAGGTTCCGAAACTGCCATGGAGCAGTTTACAAGGGCAAGTCAGCTCTATTTCAGAGGAAGACTCACTGCCTCACTTGATCAGTTCAACGGAGTGATTTACCGGTTTCCGGATTCTCCCTTTGCCACAGATGCCCGGCTTGCCGTCCGCAGGGTGGAAAGCGACCTCACCGGAGAGAATGCAGTTTTGAATGGTGATCCATCGGTTATCAGAATTGAATCCAGGGTGGCGGTGGTGGGTCGTGCGCCTGTTACCGCAAACGTGAACAGAACAGCAGAGCTTCTGGAGGGCATATGCCCTTCGGTATCGGGGCTTGTGGACCACCAGGCTCCTGAGATCACCATGGTTTTTCATGTTACCGGTCGTGAAGAAGATGCGTCGGTGGTGGCAGATTCCCTTGGAAGATGGTTCCTGAGACCTGAGGAAATAACCCTGAGACCCGGCGAAGAGCTCATCGATGCCGTGGCTCCGGGATTTGACGTTCTTGTTATCGTGGGCAACGATGCGGTTTTCGAACCGTCGGTGAACTGAGAAAGGACAGAATGACAGCCATTCTATTCGCAGCACTTGTGTGCAGTCCGTCACTTGCTCCTCTTACCGAGAAGCTTGCGTCCCTTGAGTACCTTACCGGAAACTTCAGGCAGACAGATTACTGGGCTCTTACCCTGGATTCGGAAGAGTCCTCGGGAACACTTCATCTTGCGCATCCGAACCGTTTTCTTCTTGAGTACGATGACATTCAGGGAAGGGCTACGGGATGTACCGGTGACCTGGTGTTCACGGTGGATCCTGAATTCAAGGAAATACTTGTCTACACGGGAACCCCAACAGGTTTCCTTCACATCCTTTCATCCCCCGGGGAGGGGCTTGCCTCAACGGTTTTCACGGAGAGCGGAGACAGCCTTACCGTTACGATCTCCGGGGAGTTCGACGGCGGTATTACTTCAATAACCGCAGGTTACACCCTTTCTGATTCCCTGCCTTATTTTCTCTCCACGGTGGACGTGAACGGCAATTCCACCTCATGGGAGCTTCTTGATCTTTCAGTGTCGAACACCGCACCTGATATTTTCACCATTCCAGACCTGCCGGGCTATTCGCTGGTTGACGCGGGAATGATATAAACCCCTATGAAATTTCATATCGTTTCACTGGGCTGCCCGAAGAACAGAGTGGATTCCGAAAGGTTTGCATGGATTTTCAATTCTTCAGGATGGATGCAGGCATCAGATGCCGAACAGGCGGATCTGATACTCCTTAACACATGCGCATTCATTGCCCCGGCAACTGAAGAATCACTGGAGTACCTTCATGATCTCATCGACTGGAAAAGAGAGCGACCGGGAAGAAAACTGATCCTGGCAGGGTGTCTCCCGGGAAGGTATCCGGACGACGGAAGCGGAGGCCTTTCGGACATCGATCTCGTTATCGGTCCCGAGGGATGGAAGGAATTGTCATCATGGCTGGGAACTTCCTTTCCCGGGGAACCGATGATTACCGGGAAGGGATCTTTCAGATATCTCAAGATCGCCGAAGGATGCAGCAATCACTGCTCATACTGCACGATCCCGTCCATCAGGGGCGGGTTCGTTCCCGTATCTCCGGAAGTGGCAGAGGCTGAAGCCTTACTGCTGGTGGAGCAGGGAGCCCGTGAGATCGGTCTTGTTGCCCAGGACAGCGGAAGCTGGAACTGGAAGGGTATGAATCTCACCGGTCTTGCTGCGAGGCTTGCAGGTAATCATCCTGATGTCTGGTTCCGTCTTTACTACCTGCATCCCAAACATTTTCCCGCGGACTTCGAAAAACTGATTGCCGAACACGGCAACGTTCTTCCCTACGTGGATATGCCCGTGCAGCACGCAAGCACAAGGGTACTTGAAAGGATGGGAAGAGGTTACGGGGAGAGGGAACTGCGGGGAATAATGGAGAGACTGGAGAACTCTTCCGCGGAGATAGCCGTGAGATATACGGTTATCACAGGATACCCGGGGGAAACACATGAAGATTTCAAAAAGCTTCTGAGCTTTCTCGGAGATTACAGCTGCGGCAGGCACATCGCCGCTTTTACCTGGTACCCTGAAGAGGGAACAAGGGAGTTTCAAAGGACTATAGAAAGGCAGGATCCGGTGGATAGGGGAACAGCTTCCGAGAGGCTGGCCATTCTGTCTTCAGTGGGAGATTCCCTGTACGCCAACTGGGACCAGAGGCTCGAGGGGAGAACCATTACCGTGCTTGCCGACCAGGGGGACACAGGTCACACCGTATGGGATGCTCCTGAAGTGGATGCGGTGACCGCTTTCACCAGACCCGTGGAAGCAGGAACTTTCATCAGGGCCCGTGTGGTTGATTCATCCGGAGCTGTGCTTTTGGCAGAACCCGTGGGTGATTGATATAATCGCAACCGATATGTTTGATAAGGAACACTAGAAAGATTGGACAGAAAATGATGACGATTTTCCTGGCCGGGATTGCCCTTACAGGTACCATGACGAACATGGACATGCTGGAATCGGTGGTTAACGATGCCATGATTCCCATTGCAGAACAGGTTGCTGCAGCCGGTGTAGATGCCGTTATTCTTTCCGTGGACGGAGAACACGAAGGCAGCTGGCTTCTGGAACAGACCGCGGTTTCAGTCCTTAACTCTGCTGGAGTTACGATTGCTTCCTCGCGTGAGGAAGATCTTTACACCCTGAATGTCCGTCCCATGGAATTCGCCGTGACCTATTCACAGACACGAAGAAGCTGGATCCTTGGAGGAAGGGAGATCCCCAGGCTGGCCAACTGTCAGCTCTCCGCTACCCTCCGCGACCCCCAGGGCAATGTGGTTCTTACGGTCAGGGAAGGCGCCGTACTGAATAATACCGTTTCTGCGAATGATATAGTGGTTCTTGAAAGCAGTACCGAAAGGTGGGTGAATGGAGAGCTCTCCGACGAGGAAAGCGGTAACATCCTTGAACCCCTTGTAGTTACAGGTGTCGTCACTGCCCTGGTCTATCTTTTCTATTCCAGCAGGAACTGATCTTGAAGTTATATTTTTCCGTTACTGCTATCATGCTTGTCACCCTGATTGCCTGCGGTCCCGGGTCGCTGGATGAAGATACCCTGGAACAGGCAAACGTTCTGTTCAATGCAGGAAGATACGCCCAGGCCCTGCCTTTGTATGAAGAACTGTGCTCGGATACATCCAGTTATGATCCTCAGCTGCAGTTCCGTCTTGCTGAAACAGCGGTTCTGGCAAGCCAGTCTGAAAGGAATCGCGGGCACAGACAGAGAGCCAGAGCAGCCCTGGAGTACCTTTCCGTGCGTCCCGGAGATTGCGACTCGATGGCAATTGGTCAGCTCTGGAGAAGGCTGGGGTGGGAAATGGCCCGTGACAACGATTCGCTCCAGGCTTATGACGCCTTCGGCAGAGCTATCGAGATAGCCCCTGAAATCAGTCAGGCATACGAAGAGGAGTGGCTTCTCAGGGGGACCTATGCCTCATCTCACCTTTCCGCGGCTTCGGGAATATCCGATTCCATCGCTGGAACTCCCGCAGCAGACAGCCTTCTGGCCCTGACCGCAGAGCGGCACATAGTTGAGCTCGACAGGGTACCTCTGGTCAGAACCGATCTCAGAGGCAGTGTGCTTGCGGCCAAGGTGAAACTATTTCAGTATGCCCGGGGACGACGGGAAGATGAGCTGGCCGCACTCACGGAACTTGACAGAATGGGGCTTTTAGCTCCCGGAGAGAGACAGAGAAGAATGGAGGTCCTTCTTCTTCTTGCCGATGTGGATATAGAGAATGGAGATCCTTTCCTTGCAAGGGAAAGACTTCTGGAAGTTTGGGAATCAAATTTTACGGGTGTCAGAGTGGAAGCAGCTTACAAACTGGGGCTGATGGCCGAGGATGCAGGTGACCCTGTGGATGCCCTGATGTGGTATAACCGGGCATGTTCAGCCTCGCCGGGCCTCAGTTCCGCAGCTGCTGCTTCTGCAGCTGCCCGGCGGGACTCACTCAGATACCTGGCTCTGCCGTGATTAAGGGATGATTATGATCAAGTACTTATTTACAGCGGTTTTACTGCTGATTTTGTCAGCAGGCTGTTCGTCGTTTCCATCAACTTCCGGTCTCGAGAGGGAAGAGATCATACAGCTGGCTGATGATTATTTCCAGGCTGGAAAGTGGAATCAGGCTTCTTTCCTTTATACGGAACTCATGTTTCGGTATCCCGGTGACATACAGACCGACTTCTTTCTTTACAGAAGCGGCCTGTCCGACAGGGGCATGAAACTCTGGGCGGATTCTGAATTCTATCTTTACAGGGTCGTAAACGAGTTTCCAACCGGTCCATGGGCTGATGATGCGCAGTTTGCCCTTGCAGAAACCATGTGGATGCAGCGGCGCGATTACAGGAGAGACCAGACCCAGGTACTGAGGGCAAGGGAGGAGATGCTCCGGTTTTTCGACGATTTTCCTTCTTCCTCCCTTGCGGATCAGGCCCAGGTACTGCTCCGCGATATCAATGATCATCTGGCAAGACGTGCGCTCTTCGTGGGTAAATTCTACAGCAGAAGACACGAAGATGACGCTGCCCTTCTTTACCTTCGGGATGCACTGGACAATTACGGGGAGACATCCTGCCGGGGAGCTGTGCTCATTGCCATGGGAGACCTTTACAGATCCATGGGAAACAGCTATTCCGCAGAGATCTACTACAACAGGGCCATTGATAACTGCCAGCTTACACCGGAAGAGGAAGAACAGGCCCTGGAAGGTCTTCGGGAGCTTCAGTGACGCCGGGATATCTTGGCGGAAGCTTCGATCCTGTTCATCTTGGACATCTTTCTCTTGCCGTGGAAGCCCTTGAAAGGTTTTCGCTGGAGAAGGTGTTCTTCGTTCCCGCAAGATTTCCTCCCCATAAAGATCCTGAAAAACTCACACCCTTCGAACACCGTTACAGGATGCTCCTGCATGCAGCTGAGGGAAAGTCCTTTTTCCAGGTGGCTGACCTTGAGCGCGACTGCTCTTATACTGTTGATATGCTGGAAAGTGTTTCCACGCCGGGATGCAGACCATGTTTCATAATGGGCATGGACAGTCTGTGTGAAATGCATACCTGGAAGGAACCCCTGAGGATCACTGAACTTGCCCGTGTTCTGGTTGGAGTAAGGCCCGGATACGACGCCTCTTCGGTGGATGAAGACATTCTTCGCAGGGTGGAGCTCTTCGATTTTCCGGGGGTTTCGGTTTCTTCTTCGGATATAAGGAAGAGGATTGCCGGGGGCCGGTGCATATCCTACCTTGTACCTGAATCGGTAGAATCGTATATAAGGAGCAGGGGGCTGTATGGGACAGAAAAAGGCCATTGACACCATTCTTGAGGCGCTGGTCGACGACCAGGTAAGCGATATACACTTTAAAGTTGGTTCTCCTCCGGTAATGCGCCGTTCAGGTAATGTAATTCATTCTGACGGATTTCCCCGTTTCACGGTTGACCATCTGCTCCAGATCATAAACGAGGTTACATCCCCAAGGCAGAGGGAGAAAATAGCCCTGGGTAACGAGGTGGATCTTGCGTACAGTCTTTCCGGCAAGGCCCGTTTCAGGGTGAACATCTTCAATCAGAGGGGTACCCCTGCCATCGTAATGAGAAAGATCCCCTTCGAAATTCCACTGCTCAGCGATCTGGGCCATCCTGACATCGTCTCGAAAATATCCATGGAACAGAGGGGACTGATACTGGTTACCGGAGCCACGGGAAGCGGCAAATCAACAACCCTGGCAGCCATGATAAACGAGATAAACATGCGTCGCAAGGCCCATGTGGTCACAATAGAGGATCCCATCGAATTCCTCCATCCTGACAAAGAGTGTTCCATTTGTCAGCGGGAAGTGGGAATAGACACCAACTCATGGACCACTGCTCTCAGAGCTGTTTTCCGTCAGGATCCCGACGTTATACTGATCGGCGAGATGAGAGACGCTGAAACTGCGATGATAGCACTTACAGGCGCTGAAACAGGCCACCTGGTAATGAGTACGCTGCACACCACCGATGCTCCTGAAACCATCAACAGGATCATAGACATGTTCCCGGCATACCAGCAGAAACAGATACGCATTCAGCTGGGGGGTCTTCTCAAGGCCGTAATATCCCAGAGGCTTCTTCCTGCTGCCGAGGGTAATGAAAGGGTTCTGGCCTCGGAGATCATGGTTCACACCGCAACCATCGGAAACTGTATAACCGATCCTGAAAAGGCACACCTTATCCATGACACAATGGAATCAGGAGGGAACCAGTACGGGATGCAGACCTTCGACATGTGCCTTTTTAATCTGCTGAAACAGGGTAAGATAGATGAAGAAACTGCCCTCACGGCCGCAACCAATCCCACAGGTCTCGACCTTAAGATCAAGGGTGTAGAGTCGGCGGAAGATTGGAGGATCGAGTAGAATGGCTGCTGTTTACTTATGGGCTATCGGCGTAACTGTGATCGCAGTTGCCGCATTTCTTGTCTGGCTGGGGCTCAGTGCCCAGAGCAAAGTGAACCCAGTGGGGAATGATGCTCTCATCGGGGAAACCGGAATCGTCCGTAAAGCAGCCGGTTTCCGAAGCAGAACCGTTGCCGAGGTAAGAGGAGAGAACTGGTGGTGCCGGGTGGAAAGCGGAGCACAGCTGAAACCCGGAGATGAGATAAGGGTAACCGGTATCGATGAACAGGACATGATGCTTGTTATCGAGCCGACTGGAAGGGGATAACATGGGAGTATTTTGCGTACCTGCAGTTATACTGGGCATACTGATCCTCAGTTCGCTGAGGGTCCTTAAGGAGTACCAGAGGGGAGTTGTTTTCAGGCTGGGAAAAGTAATAGGTCTCAAGGGACCGGGTCTTATATTCGTTTTCCCCATTATCGATTCACTGAAGAAGGTTGATCTCCGAGTGATCACAATGGACGTACCTCCTCAGGACGTTATCACCAGAGATAATGTGAGTGTAAAGGTCAATGCAGTGACCTACTACAGGGTGGTGGATCCCAAGAAGGCCGTTCTCGAAGTCACCAACTACATGTATGCAACGAATCAGCTGGCTCAGACCACCCTCAGAAGCGTTCTCGGTGAAGCATCACTGGATGAGCTGCTTTCACAGAGGGATGAGATAAACGGCAAGCTTCAGGACATTCTTGACAGAATGACCGACCCATGGGGAATAAAGGTTTCCACCGTCGAGGTGAAGCACGTTGACCTTCCCGAGGCCATGCAGAGAATGATGGCAAGGGAAGCCGAGGCAGAGAGGGACAGAAGGGCAAAGATCATTCACGCAGACGCGGAACTCCAGGCATCCAAGAAGCTGGCTGAAGCCGCCGCGGTCATAGATACCCATCCCACAGCCCTTCAGCTCAGGTATCTTCAGACCCTGGGCGATATCGCAGCTGAGAACAATTCCACCATTGCCTTCCCGATTCCCATTGAAATGATGACCACCTTCTTCAACAAGAACAAGGGGTAAAATGGAGCTGAAGGGAACAGTAACTGCACTGGTTACTCCCTTCAGGGACGGTGAGACGGATCATGAATCCCTGAGGAAACTGGTCAGGTTCCAGTTGTCCTCAGGGGTTCGCGGTCTTCTGGCCTGCGGATGCACAGGAGAACCGGCAACCCTTTCGGACAGGGAAAAGATCGCAGTCATAGATACCGTCCTTGAAGAAAACGGAGGCAAACTGAAGGTTATCGCCGGAACCGGCACCAACTGCACCGCTTCATCGGTGGAGTTCACCAGAAGGGTAAGCAGAATGCCCGTAGACGGTGTTCTTGTTATTACACCCTACTACAACAAGCCCACAGCCGGGGGACAGCTTGTGCACTATACCGCCGTTGCCGATGCCAGCGAGAAACCCGTGATCATTTACAACGTACCCGGCAGAACGGGAACCTGCATGTCCGTGGAAACGCTTGCGAAACTCGGTGAACACCCCAACATAATCGGTGTTAAGGATGCCGCAGGCAGTATAGAGCGGGTAACGGAACTCAGAAAGCTTTCCGATATGGTCTACATGAGCGGAGATGACCACCTGGCCCTGCCCCAGATCTTCATGGGTGCCTCCGGTGTTGTTTCCGTGACATCCAACGCCGTTCCGGGGAAAATGGCTGAGATGGTGGAGCTGGGCCTTCAGGGGAAAATAACACAGGCCAGACAGATCCATGAAAATCTTTCTCCTCTTTTCAGGGCCCTTTTCCTGGAGACTAACCCGGCGCCCGTTAAGAAAGCCCTGATGCTTCTCGGGGTGATATGGGAAGACACGCCCCGGCTTCCCCTTGTTCCCGCAGGGAAAGATACCGAAGAAGTTCTCCGCGGCATCCTCGGTGAATCAGCCGTATGATCATACGCGCAGCGTTATTCGGAGCCGGCGGCAGAATGGGAAGGCTCATCCAGAAGCAGGTGGATGAAGACATTGAAATTGTACAGCTTTTCGATGAGGGCAGTTCTCTTAAGCTGGCACCTGAAGTAGAGGTTGTGGTGGATTTCTCGCTGCCGGGGGCATGGGATTCGCTGGATACGCTTCTCCTGAATACCAGTGCAGCGCTTGTATCCGGCACCACGGGACTTCTTGAAAAGCAACTTGGTCTCCTTCACAGGTGGGCATCTCAAAGACCTGTTTTCTACTCATCGAACATGAGCATAGGCGTTTATGTTCTCCACAAGATCATGAAACGGGCCGAAATACTTCTTGATGGATCCTTCGACAGAGAACTTATCGAGTTCCACCACAGGGGTAAACTGGACAGCCCCAGCGGAACGGCACTTTCACTGCTGGGTAACTGGCCGGAAAACACACCGGTCCATTCCATCAGAGGGGGAGATGTCACCGGAGAACATCATCTGCACTACATCGGGCAGGGCGAGAGGCTGGTTTTAAGCCACATTGCTACCGACAGGAAGATATTTGCAAATGGAGCCATCAGGGCAGTGAAATTCATTAGCGGCAGGACTGAACCCGGCCTCTACGGAATGGAGGACATGCTTGGGTGACGTAATGAAATGCCAGTTCTCCGGTTCCTTTTTCCCCGGTGAAAGAGAAGAGCTCCGGAAAATGGTAGAGAATTACCTGGACTGCGGATGCCAGCCTGCGGAAAACGCAGTGGGAATTGTCGTTCCCCATGCAGGATACATTTACAGCGGCAGAACGGCAGGGTACGGTTTCGCCTCAGCTCCGGATGACGTTTCCACGGTTGTGGTGTGCGCACCGAGCCACCGTTTCCCTCTGATGCACACTTCGGTGTTTCACGTTGATGGCATAGAAACCCCCCTGGGAATCTGTCCGGTGAACAGGGAAATAACCGGCAGGCTTGCTGAAACAATGGATTCCGTAACGTTCCACGAGCACAGCCTGGAGGTGATGGTGCCCTTCATACAGGTCAGGTGGCCAGATGCTGCAGTAGTGCCAGTTGTCATGGGAATGTCTCCGGACTGCCGGGGTACGGCAAGACTTGTCAACCGCCTTGCTCCCGATTCTCTATTCGTGGCTTCCAGTGATCTTTCGCACTTTCATCCCCTTGAAAGAGCCAGAGTTCTCGATGAGATGGTAATGGAAGGCTTTCTCTCCCTCTCTCCGGAAATACTGAAGAAAAAGCTGGAATCCGGTGGAGAAGCATGCGGAAGAAATCCCATTCTCACACTTCTTTATCTCGCTGAACTGAAAAAGGCGGCAAGGGCTGTAAAACTTGATTACTCCACCTCCGCCGACGCAGGTGCCGGTACCCACGAGGTCGTGGGTTATTTTTCCGGGCTGGTTTCCTGATGGTTGCAGAAGAGAGGAAAGAGCTGCTCGAACTTGCAAGGGCAGCGGTAAGATCAGCGGTTTACAGGGAATTACCCCCTGATATTCCCGAAGGCGAGGTCTTCAGCAAGGCGGGAGGAGCCTTCGTCACCCTGAAAAAGAAGGGCAGGCTCAGAGGCTGCATCGGGCACTTCGCAGGGCTGGGCACCCTTGGAGAAACCGTCAGGGCAATGGCCGGGGAGGCCGCTGTGGGTGACCCCAGGTTCCATCCTGTTGAGCCTGCGGAAATAGAGGAACTGACGATCGAGATATCAGTTCTCTCTCCCATGGAGAAAATAGACCCGGAAGATGTGGTTCCGGGTCTCCACGGACTGTATATCAGACGAGGCGCAAGGGGAGGAACCCTTTTACCCCAGGTGGCCAGAGAGGAAGGATGGAACAGGGAAACTTTCCTTGAACATACCTGCCTTAAAGCCGGGCTTTCCCCGGATGCATGGCTTGACCCTGGAACGGAAATACTGTCATATACCGCAGAGGTATTCAGTGAAATATCGGAAAAGGAGATGAAATGAAAAGATACTTGGTATTGATACCTGCTTCCATCCTGATTCTTGCAGGCTGCCAGATGCCCGGTGTGGAGGAGGTTGCCGAAGAGATAGAAGGTCAGGTGGATGAGATATCGGGCCAGATGGAGTCTGTGACCGAGGAAACCGATGACCTTCGCGACAGGATCTCGGCTCTGGAGGACCAGATCACTTCCGCCACAGGGGACATTCAGCTTCCGGATTTCAACACCGATGAAATGATGGAATCCATGAATGAGCAGTTCGAGAACCTGGGAGCCGCAACCGACTCTCTGTTTACTGTATTCAGCCAGTCCAGCGATTCCGTAATGGCTGAAATGGGAATGATCCTCGAAGAACAGGCCCTGCAGATCGATTCCCTCAGGTTACAGGTAGAGGAATACGAAGACCAGATAGAGAGCCTTCAGTGGCAGATCAACTCTCTGGATGACAGAGTAGACGCACTGGGAGCCAACCCCGGTGATGCAGGCAGAACCGGAAGCAGTTCCTCCACCGGCGGCCGTACCGGAACCACTGGCGGAACCACTGGCGGAACCACGGGAAGTTCCAGCGGAGGACGAACCTGATGCAGATAAGGTTCTTCAACCGCGAGGTTGAAAATCCTGTTCTCAAAGTCCTTATTGCTGTGGGGGCTGCGGTTTTTGCCGTGGCCCTCATAGCAGCTGTGTTCGCCATAATTCTTCCTGTGATCGGTGCAGTTCTTACCGGGGTTCTTCTTATTGTGGCAGTGGTTCTTATTCTCCTCCTGCTTTTCCTTCCGTTCTTCGCCTTCGTGGGACTTGTGTTCAGCAGAGGAGAAAAGGGAAGCGGAGTCATGAAGAGCGAAACCCGTGAGCTCGAGCCCTTTAATGCACTTAAGGTTTCAGGCAGGTCGCAGATCAACGTTACCTGTGGAGATGAGCAAAGGGTTACTGTAACCACCGACGACAATCTGCTGGACAATGTTGAAACGAAGATCTCAGGCGAAGAGCTTTCAGTGGGCTTTTCCAGGCCGGTTGCTTCCTGTACATCCCTCAGAGTGGACATCACGGTTCAGGAGCTTTCAAAACTCAGGGTCTATGGTGCTTCCAGAATAAATCTGGAGAGAATGAAAACCGGGGAGCTGTTCATACGTATCAGCGGTGCTGCTGAAATAGATGCCTCCGGCATGGCTGAAAGCCTTACGCTCAGGATCTCAGGTGCAGGTAAATACCAGGGGGCCGAACTTCACTCATCAAGTGCTGCCGTAACCATATCAGGAGCAGGAAACGCTGCTGTTCACGCCAGTGAAAAACTGAAAGCTAAGATCTCGGGGGCAGGCAGAGTTCAGTGCTCAGGTAATCCGGAGACGGTGGAGAAGCACATCTCAGGTGCCGGAAGGGTGGATCTGGTCTAAATACATGGTTCCCCATTTATTCACCGCAAGGTCCTGGATGCGGTAAACCAGGTCGCTGTCAGGATTACCGTATTTTTCGGCAAGTTCGCCGAAGGAAACTTCTGAGAGCGTCCTCACCTGTTCAGGCGGATTCGATGATGCTTTCTCAAGGTAGTAACCGATATCGGTGTTTTCATGGAATGAGCCCAGGATCATGTTATGCCGCTGGCATGTGAAGGGTTCCCCGTGACACCCTCCCGCATAGAAAACTGTGCCATCGGCCATTACACCCATATAGAAAATCCCTGAATCAGGGTCGAAGGCCCTGGAAGATGCAAGAATTTTATCCGAGTTTATCATTTCGAGTATGTCACCCTCGCTTTTCCAGAGTGACCTTTCGCCCACAAGATGGGATATCTGATGATAAGCCACCCTGTTGATGTCGTATTCAGGTCTGTTCTGCCAGTTGGGAATCATCCAGCCTGCAGGTAAAGACGGTGAACCCAACCGTTCGACCTCTGACCTTATCTCTTCGTACCTGTGGACATTGTGCCTGTTGAGGAAAATAACAGGATACCAGTCTATACCATACTTCTCAGCTTTGTTTGCGGTAATGGACAGTTCTTCCCAGGCCCCGGGCCGTTCCAGGAACTCATCGTGTCTGCGGCCATGATCGTGGAAGGCGAGTCTCAGCCATGAGAAACCTGAATCGTAAAGTCTTTTCCATCCGGAATCGGACAGGGATACAAGTCCTTTGCCGTTGGTGGGGAACCAGAAGCTTTCGAAAGTGAGCCCCAGACGGAACTGTTTTTCTATGATGTCTACGAAATCGTCCCTTCCGGAAGCCTCGCTGAAATACCTTGGGTAGATGGCGTATCCGGTTTTCTCACGGAACCTTCCCGAAGCATCGAGAATGGAGTTTATCAGAGAGCTGCTCATTTCCTCGATGCCGCATATTTTAATGCAGACTGATTTAGTAGAGGCCATTGTTCCTCCATTGGTTCTTTACCATACCGGGCAGCTCAGAAGGAGACTCGGCCATAAAGGTAGCCCGGCCAAGTTCTTCATCGGTGCCGAAACCCCATTTTGCGCCAATCGAGGGTATCCCGGCTTTTTCCGCTGCGTTGAAATCTATCCCTCTGTCTCCTATCATAACAGCATTACTGCGGGAGTGGGTCAGTATTCTTTCAAGTAGATCTCCCTTGGTTCCACCACTGCCGCAGCCCAGTATCATATGGAATAAACCGGTAATGCCGAAATAGTCGAGAACCTCAATGGCGGTTTCCGTTTTTTTCCCTGTTGCAAGGCACAGATGGCAGTTCCACTCGGTGAAGGTTTCAAGGACGGACACCATTCCCGGGTAAAGGATGTTTTCCCTGAATCCCTTTCTGCGATAGTATTCCCTGAAAAGCGCTATGCCTTTTTCAGGGCATTCCGGAAGAATTTCACCATAAATTTCCGTAAGGGGTGGTCCGATGAACTTAAGAAGTTCCCTGCAGGGTATTTTCTCCCTGCCCATGGCCTCAAGGGAGTAATTGATGGCCCCGGTTATCCCCCGGGAAGGATCGCTTATGGTTCCGTCCAGATCGAAGATCACAGTTTTCATGGGGTGATTATACAAAAAGCCGGCAGCGACGCTGCCGGCTCATCTGATCGATCTTCTACTTCAGATACATTATACCCCAGGCACCGGCATCGTAATCGTCTTCTGTCTGATCTGCGAAGGTGTCTGCATCTATCACATCAACGGCGATTCTCTGATGGTTGCCTGTGTACTCCACGTTCCATTCGTAGCTGAAAACACCGTCGTCTGCGGTTCTATCTCCGTAAAGACCGTTGTCATACATCATGTGTCTGGAATTCCCGGAGAGGGGACCATGGGCAACAACGAAAAACGGAGGGTCATAAAGGGGATTCAGATGGTTAACCGTGGCCTCCATCCTTACGAAGTCTCCCTGGGCAAGAACGGGCAGTTCTTCGTTCAGGTCATAGAATTCTCCGGGATCGGAGCATTCCCAGATCAGTTCGTCATCCTTGTAGATACACATTGAAGTTACGAAAACATCCTGTTCATCACTTGCAAGCATATGTTCCGCCGGTGTTGCCGAAACTATTCTCCACCCGCCATGTGCGTCTTCTGTATCATCTCTCTCCGCTGTCAGACGCAGGTACCTGATGTCCTCAATCGGCTTCGTTCCCGGCGTGAAGACTCCATCGTGAACGGTATCTATCACCAGTTCCGCATTCAGCTGGCTGATCACCGTAACGGTGCATACCCCTGCCGAAGGATCGTTCTCCAGTATTATCTGCCTGGAGGGTTCCGTGGTGAGTTGCCTGTACCAAACCTCCGGAAGTCCCGTTTCATCTGCGGCTTTACCTGTTGATGGACTGCCGGTTCCGTCCAGATTCGATGTTTCCGCAGCCGTGGAATTACCCACCAGCTCCGTGATCCATTCCTCGTCCGTGACTTCAGGTGACTGTGTACACCCGGCTGCCAGAAGAATACCCCCGGCTGCAGTTATCAATTTCCAGGTCATCGTTCTCTCCCTTCCGCCGGTTGATTCCGGCAGGAAGACAATGATCGTAAGTTTTGGCAGATGTGTTACCGTATCGTAACAGAATGTAAAGGAACATGCCGGCGAGTATTAAAGGTTCACCAGGAGCAGAGCGGCCATCGTGAGGAAAATCGCGGTGTATTCCCTGGCTCTGAGTATTTCTTTATAAAGAATTCTTCCCCCCAGGCAGATCAGAGCAATCGAACCGGCGGAATAGGTTGGAAACACCACTGAGGCAGGAAGTGCCGAAAGAGCGCTGATAAGGAACCAGGAGGCGAAGAAGTTCGGAATACCCACGGCAAGACCTGTGAATACCTCTCTTTTCCCCGGTTTTTCTCTGATCCTGGAGAGGCTTATGAAAAGAGCCGTGGCAAACAGGAACAGAAGGAAGAGTCCTTTGAACTCAAGCATGCCGAAACGCTGGTAAAGCTTGTTGGTGAACTCGGATACCCCGCAGGAGAGAAACAGAAGGAGTAGGGCGGGTTTAACGTCGCTGAAAACATTGCTGCCTGGGGAGAATTTCAGATTCACCATGCCTATTGCCGTAAGGGCAAGTAACATTCCTGCCCACTGTACTCCTGTGGGAAATTCCCTCCAGAAGATCATACTGAGGATCATGGGAACCAGAATGCCCATTTTAGCATAGCTTCCTGCCATTCCCACTCCGCTTTCATTCACGGACCTCTGGTAATAGTAGAAACCCAGGAAGTAGAGAATACCCGTGGGTATTCCAATGATAAGTGCCCAGAGGGAAGAGCTTTCCGGGGAAAGGAAGCCGTCTGCTGAATGTCCCGAATTCATCTGCTGGATAAGAACTGAAGGTGATATCCCGCCGAAATACCTGAATAGGTTCCCTCTGAGCGTCATCCAGAGAGAAATGGCAGTTGCCGTGGTGTAATTCATGGCGAGAATCACGTACCTGGAGTGGCGGCGTTCTTCACCGTATTTAAGTATAAGGGCAATCGCCGTGCTGCATACAATTGCCGCGAGAAGATTGAGCATTCTCTCCAATCGAATGGTTAAAGGTCAGTAACCCGATTATACTATTCGATAATAAAGGGAGGGCTTATGGCTCATCAGTTGGACTGTCCGTCATGCGGTGCGGACGTTAAAGTGAAAAGGGGCGCAGTTTCAGCTGTATGCAGCTACTGCGGGAGTTCTGTCATCGTACCCGAAGAACTCAGGGGAACCCCGACCTATACCGGAACGTCAACTGCTCCGGTAAAGGGATGCGGATCAGGAATAACAATTGCGGTGGCTCTTGCGACTCTGCTCGTTCTGGGTGGTGCCGCCGCCGTTTTCTACCTTACCGCATCCGCTGAAAACGATATGCTTCACTCGGCTCTTACACCGGCAGGAGTTTCTTTGGAACTTGAATTCGGGGGAACCGGCAGCGGCCGCGGGTATTTTCAGGACCCCAATTGCATCGCCGCAGACGGAATGGGCCGGATCTACGTTGGAGAACGGGAATCAGGCAGGGTACAGGTGTTCGACGATGCCGGTAATTATCTTGACCAGTGGTCCTACGCTTCGCCCGGCGAGTACTACCTCACTTCCATGTCATCATCCAGGCAGGGTGAACTGTACATGTGCTATGACAGCGATCTGTATATCTATGACGGGGAAACAGGGGCTTTTCTGGGGAATCTTACTCATCCCGACGGCTGGGGTTTCGAAGATGTGGATATCGCCCCTGACGACGGGGTTCTGGCTGCATGGTACTGCAACCGGGATGACCTTGTTTTCTTCAACAGGAATGGTGGCATTGAGGTTCTTATCAGAGATGCCGTAAGCGGGATAACAGGTGACAGTGAGCTTTCAATGACCGTCGCCGCGGGAAACTCCGGTGAAATGTATGTGTTCGGCTCGTTCAATTCGGTGATACTTGTCTACGATTCCCGGGGTGATTTTACGGACCGTTTCGGAAGTGATGAAATTTTCACAATGCCCTCCGGTCTGGATGTGGATCAGCAGGGAAGACTGTGGATCAGCGATTTCGGCGATCTGCTGGTTTTCAGCCCCTCAGGGGACCTTCTTCAGACAATGGACCCCGGGGTCAGTATACAGGATTTCGTCATAGATGACAGTGGTCGTCTGTGGGGTGTTACAATGGATGACAGAGTGGTAATGATAAATATTTCCCAGCTTTAAGAAGGAGATGAAATGGGAACGGTTACACTGAAGGGAAATCATGTGGACACCTCCGGCGCTCTTCCTGAAGAGGGAACCAAGGCACCTGATTTCAGACTTACTGCAACTGATCTTTCAATTAAGGAACTGCATGACTACGACGGGAAGAAGAAGGTACTCAATATTTTTCCCAGCATCGACACAGGTGTCTGCGCAGCTTCAGTGCGAAGATTCAACAGCGAAGCGTCCTCTCTGGAGAATACAGTGGTGCTGTGTATCTCCGCGGACCTGCCCTTCGCGCATTCCAGGTTCTGCGAGATAGAAGGGCTCAAGAACGTTGTTCCCCTTTCCGTGTTCCGTTCTCCGGATTTCGGAAGGAACTACGGGATAATGATGACATCAGGACCCCTGGCAGGTCTATTGGCAAGGGCCGTGGTGGTCATGGACAGTTCCGATCTGGTGATCTATACCCAGCTGGTTCCCGAGATAGGTGAAGAACCTGACTACGAAGAGGCTCTGGAGGTTCTGAGAAGTATTGAATAAGAGATCTGATATAAAACCCGGTATGGAGGTGCTTGTGGTTCAGAAGCATCACCAGCGCACCGGTGAGCTTACAAGGGGAATTGTAGCAAGGATTCTCACTAAATCCGGCACCCATCCCCACGGCATAAAGGTTATGCTTGAATCAGGAATAGTGGGAAGGGTAAAGGAAATTCCCCGTTGACAGCCCTGTTAATAATACTTTTGCAGATAACTCCCGTGGTGGGAACCATGGAATTCGATCTGCTGGAAGACCCCTCCAACGGATGGGGTGCAGTGCAGTGGCCTGTGATCGCCGCCGATCCAATTGTGGCAGATGGAATAAACGGTGTTCTCGACTATGAATCCATTACCGGAGAACCTCTTTATGAGACAATTGCCAATTTCACTGAATCAGGGCACGGAATTACAGGATCAAGCTTCGAAGTGAATTTTATGGACGAGGACTATCTCCACATTTCCATTTTCGTGGAATTCTACGGGGCATATCCATCCACGTTCAAGTCATCATTTCTCTTCGATCTTGAAAACGGTGAGCTGGTAAATGCAAATCAGCTTTTTCTTTCAGACAGGATGGAAGAACTCGTTCAGATGTGCGATTCCAGACTTCAGGAAAACATCATGGCCAAGATGGAAGAAAACCGGGAACTCTACCAGATGGACAGTGAACATCATATGTACAGCGGACACCACTTTACCATGCACGACCTTGGAAGTGCTGGAATAAATGAAGAGGGTATGGTTTTCGAATACCAGTTCGGCTTTCCCCACATGATGCTGGCTGCCGAACCCTCAGGAGTGATATTCCTCACCTGGGATGAGCTGGAGGGATTTCTGCTGACCGGTGTCAGAAGGAACTGATCAGTCGGTAATCCTGACCCTGTGGTACCTCTTCTTGCCTTTCCTCAGCAGGATTATTCCATCTTCCGCTATATCCGCGGGAATTGTCTTCAAGGGGTCCGTTACCCGCTCGCCCTGAATGTAAAGACCACCCTGCTGCCCCATTCTTCTTACCTCGCCGCGGCTGTCGCAAAGTCCTGTCTCCGTGAAAAGATCAAGGGCTGACAGGCCCCGGGCAAGTCTGCTGCGGCTCATCTCTGTTGTGGGAGCCTCCTCCTGGCTGCCCTTCCCTGCGAAAAGAGCCTCGGACGCTTCCCTGGCTTTTTCAGCTTCGTCCCTGCCATGGGCGATGGAGGTGGCTTCGTAGGCCAGCCGTTCCTTGGTCTTCCTTGTGTCTGCACCTGTGAGTTTTTCGTAACCTGTGATCTCATCCACGGGCATGAAGGTGTAGAGCTTCATGAAGTAAACCGCATCACGATCGTCCACATTTATCCAGAACTGGTAGTAGTCGTAGGGTGTGGTCAGTGCGGGATCAAGCCATATGGCACCGCCCGGCTGTGACTTGCTCATCTTTTCTCCGGTTGAGGTGGTAACCAGAGGACAGGTGAAACCGTAGGTCTCGGCTGCTTCTTTACGCCTTATCAGATCGATACCCGCAACGATGTTGCCCCACTGATCGGCTCCGCCCACCTGCAGTATGCAGCGGTGTTCCCTGTAAAGGTGAAGGAAGTCATAGGACTGAAGGAGCATGTAGTTGAACTCCAGGAAGGAAAGACCTGTCTCCAGACGCTGCTTTACACTCTCTGCGGTGAGCATTCTGTTAACGCTGAAATGCTTCCCCACGGTTCTGAGAAATTCTATGTAGTTCAGTTCCGTGAGCCACTGGGCATTGTCCAGCATCACTGCGCCTGAAGGGGTTTCTTCGAAATCCAGGAACCGGGTCATCTGTTTCTTCAGACTCACCGCCCAGCTCCTGACGGTATCCCTGGATTCCAGGGACCGCTCGGTGGACCTTCCTGAGGGATCTCCCACCAGCGCGGTGGCACCTCCTATGATGATATGAGGCTTGTGACCTGCCCTTTGAAGATGACTTGCGATCATCAGGGGAACCAGATGTCCAAGGTGAAGACTGGCTGCAGTTGCATCGAAACCGATATAGAAAGAGAGAGGCTCGCCGCAGAGAAGATCGTTAAGCTTCTCTTCGTTGGTCATCTGATAAACCAGGCTTCTTTCGTTCAGTTCCTGAAGCACTCCCATGCTGCACTCCCTCTCCGGGTTAGTTGATACATCTGGCGACTGTAACCATTTTTCTGTATTTTGTCAACGAACCTCAGAAAGGGAAAAACATATATGGAAATAATAGAATTCGAGCATCCCGTTGCAAGGGACTTTGTTACGCGTTTAAGGAGAAACGACGCACCCCCCGCCAGGTTCAGAGCCTACTCCGCAAGGCTTGCCTATCTTCTGGCCGTTGAGGCTACCCGTGACCTGAAGACCATTCCCGCTGAAGTGGTAACTCCCCTTGAGACAACCCTGGGCGAGGTTCTCGTGGATCCTCCCGTTATCATTCCCATTCTTCGTGCAGGACTTGGAATACTGGATGCGTTCCAGGACCTTCTTCCTGACTCGCCTGTGGCCTTCATCGGCATCAGCAGAGACGAGAAAACCGCACAGCCGGACTGGCACTATACTGCCATACCCAACGTTGCAGGGAGAAAGGTGATCATCCTTGATCCCATGCTGGCCACAGGTGGAACCGCAAGCTCGGTTATCAAGTATCTGTTCAGCAGAAAAGCATCGGAGATAATACTGGTTTCAGTGGTGGCTGCACCGGAGGGTATTGCAAGGCTGCAGGAGTTCGACAATCTGACGATCATCACCGTATGCGTTGACAGAGAGCTGGATGCCAACTGGTTCATCCGTCCCGGTCTCGGTGATTACGGCGACAGGCTTTTTTCAGACAACAGCTGATGCTGAGCGGAGGATAAGTGCTTCGACACAGAAGAAATCTTGCAGCGGTGTTCGTGATCCTTGCGGCAGCGGCAATGACATGGGCAGTACGTTCCACCGAAGACACCGTCAATGGAGTATCGTGGAACTTCCGTGACAGAATTGAAGCCATGGAGTCATGCAGAACTGACATCCGGGCTGCTATGGCGGATACAATTGACATTCTTACCTCCACCATCGGAGAAGGATTCCTGGGTGGAGCAATAAGAGAGCTTGGTATATCAGGCGGTCAGTACCTTTCCACATGCGGGATACTGATGGACAGCCTGGGCTGGACGGTTCAGAGAACAGGAGATACTCTAACCGCCATTTACTGCAGGGGCAGCCTGTCCGAGGTAAGGGCCTTCCCGGGGAACCGCAGGGGTTTTTACCGGGTTGTCTTTGCCGAAGGAGTTCCTTCCGCGTGGGAGTACGTACCCCAGGAAAGATGGATAAGGCAGCGCGCCATCTGCTGTGAGATATCCACCACTGTCTGGGATGCCTTATGGGAAACCGCGCTGCCTCCCGATCTTTCCCAGTCCGGTATGCTGCTCTGTGACAGAGACTCTGCCAGGGCAGTGGGATACATCTCGGAACTGCAGAGAGAGCTTACGGACAGGCTTTTCTGTTATGACATCGATTTCTACTACGACGTAAGGGTTGGAGACAGCCTGTGGATACTCATAGAAGAAAACAGGTATCCCACCGACGGGGAAACGGGATTCAGAAGGATACTGGCTTCCAAGTACCGGTTCGCCGCAGGGGGAGTCGCCGAGGCGTTCCCCTTCTTTCACAGACCGGATGAGGCTGAAGAGGCCGAGATAATTCTCGACCATTACCACCGCGACGGCGCTTCCCTGAGAACCATGTTCCTGAAAATGCCGGTACCCTTCGGAAGGATAAGTTCCGGTTACTCCAGTGCAAGGGAGCATCCGGTTCTGGGCTACACCAGGGCTCACCGCGGAATAGACTACGCTTCCCCCCTGGGAACCGAGATATATGCGGTTGGTGACGGAACCATAACCATGCGTGGCTGGAGCGGAGGTTATGGCAACATCGTAAGAATCAGACATGCGAACGGCTACGAAACAGGATACGGTCACATGAACGGATTCGCCTCAGGGCAGAGTGTGGGAAGTTACGTGCGTCAGGGCGAGATCATAGGTTATGTGGGTTCCACAGGGCTTTCCACAGGTCCGCACGTGCATTTCGAGATGAAGAAAAACGGATCCTATGTGAATCCCGCAGAGGAGATAGTGCCCCCTGCAGACCCTCTCACCGGTGAAGAACTGGAGAGGTTCCTGGCGGAGATGCCTGTTCTAGAGGCTCAGTGGAGCCTCCTGTCAGGAATGGAGCTTCCAGTTCCCCCGCCTCTGCCCGAGGTACCCCAAGAGTGACATCCTGGTCCACCGACGAGTTTTTCTGGGACTCAGTGTTCGCTCCGCTGCTGGAGAGACTGGGAGAGAGCCAGCGAACCACCATGGGCGGACTTGGCGGAGTTTCCCTTTCCATGGCCGTGGTTGCAGCCCACAGGCTGGCGGGACCCACCATCGTAGTGGCCCCCACCGTAACCACTGCTGAAACCGTAAGAGATGATCTGCAGGCTGTCACCGGCAAGGAAATACTATACTTTCCGGCATACGAAACCCTTCCGTTCCAGGGAGAAGAAGCTCACCAGGGAGTTGTCGCGGACAGAATAGAGTGTCTTGCAGGTCTGACCTCCGCAAGGCCCGATACTCTTGTGGTGGTTCCGGCAAGGGCACTGGCAAAAAGACTGCCTCCCAGGGAGGCCTTCAGCACCTTCAATGTTTACAGGGGAATGAGACTGAATCCCGATGAACTGGAGAGCTGGCTGCTCTCCGCAGGCTATATCAAGGAAGCTGCGGTGTACGAGCAGGGCAGATGGTCAAGAAGAGGCGGTATCATCGATATTGGAACCTATGGCTCCAATAATCCCTTCCGTCTTGAGTTCTTCGGTGACGAGGTGGAATCCGTAAGGATTTTCGATCAGCATTCCCAGCGAAGCATCAACCGTACCGGTTCAGCGGTGATCCTTCCGGCCAGGGAAGCTGTTCTGGGACCGGAAGAGTGGAACAGAGCAGCAGACAGGGTCCCCGAGGGGCATCCCCTGGAAGAGTTCATGTATGGATCGGGGGGGTTTCCGGGCATAGAGCATCATCTGCCTCTTTTCTTTGACACATCTTCCACCATTTTCGACTTTCTCGCAGACATAGGCACCCTGATCCTCATTGAACCTGTACATCTGAGATCCGTGATAGAGGAAACGGTTTCATCCCGCAGTGCTTCCTTCACGGCCGGTCTTCCCTTCGATGTTTCCGGGGTTTTTGCGGACTGGAAGGAGATAAAGTCCTCCATGGACAGCTGCGGCAGAATTCTGGAGCACACTCTGGTTCCCTCAGGAGACGTGGATTTCTACCTGCCCACGGAACCGCAGACCGGTTTCATGGGGCACAGGGAAGAGCTGTTCAGACAGATCCGTCAGTGGCTCCAGGAGGATTTCAGAATAGCTGTTTCATGCGATACTCCAGCTGAGCTGGGCACCTTCAGGGATCTTCTTCCTGACGACCTCAAAGAAACCGTCGATCTCACCGTCCTTCCCATTTCCGACGGGTTCATTGCCCGTGATACGCCATCTGGCAGTTTTGCGGTGCTGTGTGAAAGAAGGCTTCTCAGCACAAGAAGAAGACCGGAAAGAGTAAGGAAGTTCAGAGGGGGAGAAGTCCTTGCGTCGTGGGAAGAGCTTAAGCCGGGGAACTACGTGGTTCACGAAGCCTATGGCATAGGACAGTTCCTGGGACTTAAGAGGGTAAACCTCGAGCCGGGGGATATGGATTGTCTTGAAGTGGTTTACAGGGATGGTGATAAACTTCTGGTTCCCCTGGAGCAGATAGGGCAGCTTCAGAAGTATCTCAGCCCGGGGGGCGGCGCTCCCCAGCTTGACAGAATAGGCGGAACCGCGTGGAACAACAGGCTGTCGAAGGCAAGGAGCAAGGCTCACGAAATAGCCGGGAGGCTGGCCATACTCTATGCGGAAAGAGCGGTGCGGAAAAGGCCGCCGCTTCCTCCCCCGGGGCGGATGATGAAGTCAATGGAGGAAAGCTTTCCATATGAAGAGACCCCGGACCAGGCTGCCGCCATACAGGCTGTAATGAATGATTTCAAGGGTGATTCGCCAATGGAAAGGCTTGTTTGTGGTGATGTGGGTTACGGCAAGACCGAAGTTGCCCTTCGTGCCGCCTTCAGGATTGCCGAAGCAGGTCATCAGGCTGTTATTCTTGCCCCGACCACCGTGCTTGCAGAGCAGCATTACAACACTTTCAGGGACAGACTGGCGGAATTCCCCCTTCGTGTGGATGTTCTAAGCAGGTTTCAGAGCAGAAGCGAACAGCAGAACACCCTGAGAGACCTGGCCCAGGGGGACGTAAACATAGTGGTGGGAACCCACAGACTCCTTCAGAAAGACGTACGTTTCAACGATCTGGGCCTTCTTATCATTGACGAGGAGCAAAGGTTCGGAGTTAAGCAGAAGGAATACATCAGGGAGATGAAAGCCAATGTGGACACCCTGACAATGACCGCCACTCCCATTCCAAGAACCCTTCACATGGCCCTCTCCGGTTTCAGGGCTATTTCCATCATTGCCACTCCTCCAAGGGACAGGTATCCAATACAGACGGAAATAACCACTTTCAACAGGGAAATAATACGCAGAGCAGTGGCAAGAGAACTGGAGAGAGACGGCCAGATATTCTTTGTGCATAACAGGATAAGCACAATAGAAAAGGTCAGGTCCAAACTGGAGAGTTTTCTTGACATCAACATTGCCGTGGGGCACGGACAAATGTCACCTGCACAGCTGGAGGATGTGATGCACTCCTTTATGGCCGGTGAGTATCAGATGCTCCTGTGCACAAGTATCATAGAGTCCGGTATAGATCTGCCCAGGGTAAACACCATGTTCATAGACAACGCTCAGAACTTCGGCCTTGCAGAGCTTTACCAGCTCAGGGGAAGGGTGGGAAGGAGCCACCACAGAGCTTACTGCTACCTCCTGACTCCCGGCGGGCTGGGAAAGCTGAAACCCGAGGGAAGGAACAGGCTGGAGGCAATTCAGCGCTACACCAGACTGGGAAGCGGATGGCACATTGCAATGAGGGATCTGGAACTCAGGGGGGCAGGGGAATTCCTGGGAGCGGGACAGAGCGGCCAGGTGGATGCCGTTGGATACTCCATGTTCGAAGAGCTCCTGGCCAATGAGGTAAGCATACTCAAGGGGGAAAAGGGAATGCGCAGGGAATTCCAGACAAGGATCGAAATACCCGGCGCAGCCTACATTCCCGAGGAATACATGCCCGATACCGCGGAAAGGGTACACCTTTACAGATGGGTATGGAGGGCAAGAAGCGAGGAAAAGATAGAAAGCTGGCTGGATTATGTGAGGGACAGATTCGGAACCCTCCCGGATCCTGTATCAGGTGTTGCGCTTAGAGCCAGGATAAACTACCTGGCATCATTCTGCGGAATAGAGGATGTGGTGGTATCCGGAACATCTGCAAGCCTGGTCTTCGCCTGTGGCAGAGGACCCTCCGTGAAGAAAACCACCTCACTTGCCGGTGAATCCTGGAGGGTAACAGGTGATAAAACAGGCCGGACGATCCTTAGAACCTCACATCCAGGTGCGGCTTCCGGCGAGATGATTTCCGCTGTGCTTCGAGTATTGCGTATATTTACCAATTACTTTGAAGGTCAATAACAGAAAACAGGCGAGGTGGTATCGATGCTACGGTATTTTACAGCAGCTGCATTTGTTTGCCTACTTTCCGTTCTTCCCGGTTGCGGAGGCGGTAACGAGCTTGGAAGAGTAGGCGATGAGACGATTACCAGAGAGGAATTCCTGGGTATTTTCAACGGACTGCCTGCGGAGGAGCAGGTGGGAGTTCTCGAACCATCCGGCAGGATGGAGCTCATGGAACGGATAGTGAGGAAGAAGCTTCTTCTCCTTGCCTGGGCAGAGAACCCTTCCGTTTCCAGCGGTTACGAGGATCTCTACAGGATTTCATTCCTCTCCGACAGCATGTACCGTAAGATCGCCATGGAGTACGACCCGGATATCTACCTTGATTCCCTTGCCGCATGCGGTTATTCCAGTTTCATGATAAGGACCGTACTTCTTGATGATTCATCCGATGCTGTTTCTCTGGCGGATGAATGGAACTCAGGGAATTACGACATTTCCGTTTCTTCACTTTCCGCACCCTGGAGCGACCGCAGCGGAACGAGCTACAGAACGATGCGTGGTCCCGTAAACAGGATTACCGCCAACTTCATTCCCCTGCTGTCCATGGAAACCGGGAAAGCTCATGTACTGCCCATGTACGGAGAATGGTGTGTGGCCATGCTTGAACTCACAGAGGGAGAATGGGTGGAAGACGAGTCTGCGGCGGTTTCAGGATTAATGAACCGTATTTCCTCCCTTTCTCACGAGACAGTGCTCGCTTCAGGTATTATGGCACTGGCTGGCAGCTGCTCCCTTTCGGGCACCACCCTGGTCCCATCGGGGGAGGGAGATGAAACCCCGGTGATACTCCTTGAAAGCGATACAGTTACAACCAGCGAGATCCTCAGTGGAATGCGCCTTGCCAGTGCTGAGAATTTCTTCGGCGGAGTTCCGGAAGAACTTCAGATATTCAGTCCGCCTGAGTTGGTCATCAGCCCGGAGGTTACCCTCTGGTTCCACGTGAAGTCGCTGGCCCAGAGACGAGCTCTCACCCTCATGGCTGAAGATCAGGGGATAAGTCTGGATGAGAGTGTGTTTGACTATCCAAGGGCAGAAAGCGTGGTAAGGGAACGGTTGCTTAAGGAGGCAATTCCGGACAGTGCCGGGGTAGCCCAGTGGTACGCCGATAACTCTTCGATGTTCATGCTTCCCGAAAGACGTTCAGTTCTGCTGGGATACACCGACAGTCTCACCGCGGCAGGTCTGTCCGTTCCTGATGACATCACGATGATTTCCGGTCTCCAGACCATTACCGACAGCACAGGTAACATGGTTTCCACTCCCCTTCAGGTACAGGAGTCCTTCGGTCCGCTTCTCGGCCCCGAGATTTTCGCTGCAGAGGAAGGGGTACTTACCGGTCCGGTTTTCCTGGACGGGGAACTTGCTGGCTTTTTCGAAGTAGTGGAGGTCAGACCTCCAGAAGTGGCTGATCTGTACGAGGTTTTCCCGGTGGCCGCCACTGCCGCCGCCGGAGATTTGTTTCAGCAGGGCTTTGAAGAACTCATCGAAGACCTGAAAAGTACCTATCCAGTGGAGATAGACACTCAAGCCGTTACGGAGATAGACCTCTGGGGCTCGGTACAATAACTGGAAGGATTATTTGATGAGATATGTAATGATGTTCACACTTGTGCTGTTCTCTGCTTACGGAAGCGCAGCAGCCGATGTGCTGGCATCCGTTGGTTCGGAAGAATTTACCTGGGATGAGTTCGTGCAGATGGCCGGAGGACCTGACGCGGTGGCAGGACTGGGTATATCCTCACAGGATGCGGCGGAAGAAATACTTGAATCATGGGTTCGCGAACAGCTCATTCTGAAGGCGGCGGAGGAGAGCGGAATCGCATCCAGACCGGATGTGGCGGCCAGCATTCAGCAAATGGTTGATCAGATTCTCCTTGAGGCTTACCTGTCCGACATTCTGGACAACGTGGAGGTGTCCCGCCTGGAAGTTGAGAACTACCTGGATGTATGGGGTGATACCTATTCCACCGAGTACAACATCCGTCACATTCTGCTGCCGGACAACTCCGTGGCCTCATCGGTGCTATCAAGACTCAACTCCGGAGAATCCTTTGCAACTCTGGCATCCGGCTACTCTGTGGGACCCGCAGCAGCAAACGGCGGCAACCTTGGCTGGATGAGCCGGGGCATGGCATCCCCCTCATTCATGGAGGCTGTCTGCCAGCTTGAAACCGGTGAGATCTCCGGAATCATCGAAACACCCATGGGATTCCACATAATACAGCTCATGGAAAAGAGACCCGTACAGACTCCCCTTACCCAGGCACAGACCATCGAACTTGCCACAATGGAACTTACCTCTGCAAAGCAGGAGATACTTCTGGTGGATCTGCTGGACAGTCTGAGGTCTCAGCAGACAGTGAACATCTGGCCTCAGCGCCTTCTGAATCACATCTGAGGGAGGGGTATCCATGGGTGGTAAAACTGTTGTCTGGGCTGCTGTAGCAATAGTTGCCGCAGCCACTCTCTGGACCATATTCAGTGTAAGCGGGTCCGCTGAACCGGATTCTCAGCCCTTTCAGGATACCGGTTTTGGAAGGGGAGATACCGTTGCCAGGGTGGGAGACCATGTTCTTTACGATACGGATCTTGCTCTCATAAGGGCTGACGAAGGAGCCGTGGAAAGCTGGACCAGGGACCAGCTCCTTGCCTGTGCCGCACTGGAAGCCGGTCTGGAAAATCCCGCTGTGAGCGACTTCGTTGCCAGACGAGCAGTTCAGGTGTACCTGAGAGATCTCATGATAGACAGCATCGTTGATGCCACCCCATGGCCTTCTGAACAGGAAGTAATAGTTCGCATGCAGAGTGATCCTGAACTCTATTTTGTTGAAAGACATTACTATCAGATCATACTGGCAGACAGCGCAATGGCCGACTCCATACACACACGGCTGGACTGGGGTCAGAATTTTCAGGTTACCGCCAGGAACATATCAATTGGTCAGAAGGCTGGTGTGGGGGGTGATCTTGGTTTTGTTACCGGTGCTGAAATGATTTCCCAGGGGCTTCCCGGGGAGATTGGAAGGCTAAGCGGACTCAGCTCCATTGTAAGATCAAGCATTGGTTGGCACATTTTCAAGGTGGACGAAACCCGGGCTCTGGAAGACTCCACAAGGGCTATTCAGAGCGCCGGACAGTTCATCTATGAATCACGGATTCAGGCATCCCTCGACAGCGTTCTCCAGTCCGCTTCCGAGAGTTTGTCAGTGGAGGTTGGTATCTGATGTACCCTATTCTATTCTTTGCGCTTTCCATTCTTGTTGCAGAACCGTTTACCATGGAGAGAGTTGTGGCTGTGGTGGGCTCCGAGCCGGTGCTTCATTCAGAGGTGGTGACCCTGTTGATCGAATCGGGCATAGACGAGGCAAACGCAGTAAGCATCGGCTCTTCCAGCGCCGTTTACAGGGAAGCCCTTGATCAGGTGATAAGGGAAAAGCTTCTTGTTGAGGCTGCCAGACGCGAGGGTGTTTATCCCACCAGAGAAGAGATAGATGAAGCTGTGGACGAATCCATGGAGCAGGCAAGAAGCGGCTTCGGTTCCGAAGATGCATTCCTGCAGTATCTGGTTTCAATGGGAATGTCAGTAAACTCCCTGAGGACCAGTTATGAATCCATACTGGGCGCACGAATTGCCGGGGAGAATTTCGTAAGAACCAGGGCCGGCAGAGTCATGGCATCAATTCCCATGGATCCCGTTTCATATTTCGAAGAACACCTCGACGCCGTGGAGGAAGTACTTGCTCCCAGGGTTCTCCGCTGGATATACATTCCGGTACTGCCCGGCGACACCGGTGAGGCTGAAGCCCTGCTTACCGAACTTCGGCGGAAAATAGAAGCGGGAGAGACAACGTTTTCAGCCGCCGCATCTGAGTATTCGGAAGACGGTTCCGCATCAGGCGGGGGTGACCTGGGTTGGTTCGACAAAGGAGACATGACAGCCACCTTCGAAAGAGAGGTATTTGCCCTGGAGCCGGGAGAAATAGCAGGACCCTTTACAACTCCCTTCGGAGTTCATCTGGTAAAACTCACCGATAGAGACGGCGAAAGTGTAAGGGCAAGTCACATCCTTCGGATAGTTCCTTCTTCACCGGCAGATATCGATTCCGCCTTCGCCCGTGCGGAAGAGGTTGAGGAAGCTATTCTTGCAGGTGCCGATTTTGCCGAAACCGCCCGGGAGTTCAGCATGGATCCCCGCACCTCATCCCAGGGAGGCCTCATAGGAACCGTGAACGTGGGGAACTGGGATGGTGACCTTTATGACGCTGTAATCCACCTGGAACCGGGTGAGCTTTCAAGGCCGGTTGCAGTTGAACAGAACATGGCGGTTGTGATCTTCAAACGGGATGACGATGGCGCAGTCGATTGGAGTCAGTTCCAGAACGAGGAACTTCAGGGGATGCTTCAGTCCGTGTTCTGGAACAGCTATTACGACCGGATGGTGGACTCCCTTTCCACGGCGATACCGGTTCAGATAAACATAGACCATGAGAATTGATCTCTTTCTCAAGGTTTCCGGTCTTCTTAAGACAAGGTCGATAGCCGGAAAAGCTATTGCCTCAGGAGCAGTGTCCATGAACGGCTGCAGGGTCAAGTCTTCTGCTGCCGTTGAGGCGGGGGCTACCATCAGCCTTGTGAAACCCGACGGCGGAAACATCGTTCTCAGGGTTCTTAAGGTGCCTCCCAACACAAATGTTTCCCGTAAGGAAAGAACCTCTCTCTACGAGATACTGGAAAGAGGTGAACCGGATTGCTCCTGACAATGCGTTCCGTCCGTCTCAGTTACGGGCGCTGGCCTGCGCTGGACAAAATAGACATGTCAGTGGAACAGGGAGAATTCCTGGTGGTTTCAGGCCCCAGCGGAGCAGGAAAGACAACACTGCTCAGACTGGTCTGGATGGGCGACAGACCCGATTCAGGAGTGGTGGAGGTTGCAGGCTTCAGTTCTGACTCCACAAGGCGAAGCCAGCTTCCAGCCCTGAGAAGGAAAATAGGCATAGTGTTTCAGGATTTCAGACTTCTCCATGAGAGAACCGTATTCGAGAATGTAGCGCTTCCCCTTCTAGTTTCAGGAGCAGGTGACAGGGTCATCAGAAAGAGGGTGATCGCACTGCTTGCCAGAATGGGGCTCAGTCACAGAAGGAATTCCTATCCCCATCAGCTCAGCGGGGGAGAGCAGCAGAGGGTGGCCATTGCAAGGGCAATGGTGGGTCATCCTGTACTTCTGCTGGCAGATGAACCCACCGGGAACCTCGACCCCGAGGTCTCGAGACAGGTAATAGAGCTTCTGCTGGAAATCAACAGAGGCGGGACCACAGTTATCATGGCAACCCATGATCCCAGGCAGGTTCCCCCCGGCAAGGGACGGTTTCTCTTCCTTGACAAGGGTGTTCTCAGGGGCGCAGACAGATGGATGGAACTGGAGGATGAAAGTTGAGTCTTCTTCGTTCAGCCCTGAGGGAAACAGCCCTGAACCTTCGCACAAGACCCGGAGCAAGGCTTGTAACCCTGCTTATGGTTTCACTGGCCTTCGTTGTTTTCGATACCTTTCTCATAATATCATGGAACCTTCAGAGCCTTATGGACAGGGAACAGAGCATGATAGGCATGGAGGTTTTCCTTGAGGATGAACTGACGGAGGCGGAGGGAAGAACAATAGGTGACCTCATAACCGGAATGCACGGGGTCAGGTCTGTCTATTATGTTTCCCCCGGGGAGGCCGAGGCTCTTTTCCGGTCACAGCTTCCGGAACACACCGATCTCCTTGACGTGATGGGCAGCGGATTCAGACTTCCGGCATCCCTTCAGGTTACATTCATGGACGATGTTACAAGGGCCCACGGGATAGATGAGATCTCCAGGGCGGTATCCGCCATCGAAGGGGTAAGGGAAACGGTTTATGGAGAGGATTTTCTGCCGGGTCTCATGCGGACGGTTTCCACCATCCGCCAGCTTGTTCTTCTTCTGGGGATCGTGCTGGTTTTCAGTATTTCCATGGTTGTTTTTTACACTGTCAGACTGTCTGTGGTGCGCAGGGCACTCACAGTGGATATAATGCGAATCGTCGGAGCTCCATGGTGGTTCATCAGAATACCCTTTGTGGTCGAAGGAATAATCATGGGAACAGCTGGAGCCGCGGGGGGTCTTGCTCTGGTGGCTGTTCTCTCCTCCATTCTGTCCGCGGCGGTTTCTCACAGGTTCATGCCCATTGCATGGATCACAGCGGTAGTACTTCTCGGCGCAGTCACCGGAACTGTCGGTGCCCTTGCCGGTTCATATGAAAAGGAAAGGCGAAGATGAGATTAAGAATTATCACAGCAATGCCCCTTGCAGCTGCAGCAGCAGCACTTGCTCAGGACGCAACCGAGGAAGCAGCCGCGTCTCCTGCGGGATGCATGGGTTCAGGGGGAATAACGGGACTTCTGCCCATTGTTGCAATGGTGGCAATATTTTACTTCCTGATCATCAGACCCCAGCAGAAACAGACCAAGAGACTTGCAGAGATGAGATCTTCTCTGCAGAAGGGTGACAAAGTGGTTACCTCCGGAGGTATTCACGGAGTGATAACCAACCTCAAAAACGATGTTATTACCGTAAGAATAGCTGACGCAGTGAAGATAGACGTGGACAGAAACGCCCTTACGGCCGTTAGTGAGGAAACAGTTCAGGAATGAGCACACGCTCGAGTGTCAGGATAATCGGAGATCCCGTTCTAAGGTTAAAGGGAAGAGAGATCTCTTTCCCTGAAGACGCTGGCAGAATCGAAGAACTCCTTGAAAAGATGTTCACTGTTCTGCAGGAGGAGGAGGGGCTGGGTCTTGCAGCCCCGCAGGTGGGGGAATCCTTGCGGGTGTTCATCGCTCTTCCCGATTATCTGGATGAACTGAAGGGACACACGGTTTTCGTCAACCCTGAGATAGAACCCTATGGAAGCATGGAAAAGAGGGAAGAGGGGTGCCTCAGCATACCCGGTATCTACGAAACCCTGGAACGACCTTCCCGGGCCAGGGTGAGGGCTTTCGACGAAAACGGAACCGAGTTCACCCTGGACGTTACAGGGCTTTCAGCCAGGCTTGTTCAGCACGAAAACGATCACCTGGATGGAATTCTCTACGTAGACAGGCTAAGCCCCATGAAGAAAAAACTGCTGAAGAGAAAGCTTAGAAACCTTAGAGAGCAGGAGTCTTCCAGTTGAATCTGATCTTTCTGGGCACGTCGGAATTCGCAATTCCCGCACTCAGAGCCGTTTCAGGGATCACATCTGCGGTGGTGTCCAGACCGGACAGACCTGCAGGAAGGGGAAGAAAGCTCCAAAGACCCCCTGTTGCAGAAGAAGCGGTAAAACTCGGCCTGAATCTTCTGCAGCCTGAAAAGCTCTCGGAAATAAGGGATTACATATTGGAAACAAGACCGGATGTAATGGTATCCGCTTCCTACGGGGGATGGCTTCCCGGCTGGTTCCTCGGGATGGCTCCCCTGGGGGTGGTTAACATTCATCCGTCGCTTCTTCCCAGGCACCGGGGTGCTGCTCCTGTAATAAGGACGATCCTGCAGGGGGATGAAAGAACCGGTGTCAGTTTCATGGTTACCGACAACGGCTGGGATACAGGAGATATCCTGAAGACCTATGAACACCCTGTGGGAAATTCCGCAACCGCCGGAGAGCTGGAAGCTGAACTGGCTGAATTGTCGGCTGTGAGACTTCCGGAGGTTCTCAGATCCTACCTGTCAGGTGAACTGATCCCCTCACCCCAGCAGGGGAATGCCAGCTATGCTGAAAAGGTGACCCCGGAAGAAACCCGGATCGACTGGAACTTACCCGCTGACAGGGTACAGAGAATTGTACGTGCATTCAATCCGGTACCCGGTGCCAGAACCGATCTCAACGGAAAGATGATAAAGATCCACCGTGGTGATGTATCGGACGAGAAGGGCGCACCCGGAGAGGTTGTCAGCCTGAACCCGCTTACAGTGGCCTGCGGAACGGGATCCCTGGTTGTTGAGGAGCTTCAGCCCATGGGCAAGCGCAGGATGGCCGGTGAAGATTTTGTAAGGGGATACAGGCTCCGGGAGGGAAACCTTCTTGGCTAAAAACAGGTTTTTTCTGCACCTCGGAGTGACGCTTTTCTCAATTATTCCCGCGGCTGTTATTGCTTTTGTTTCCGGAAGCCTTCTTTACGCAGGGATATTCGTTCTTTTCCTGAACCTTCTGGCAATTACCGGACATCACCTGGCGGTTGCCGTCTCGTACCATGTTCTGAAACCCTTTTCCAGGATTCTTGGTCAGGATGGTTTTACACCGGAGAAAATGGTGATAGGTCTTTCCTCCCTTGAAACCATGAGAAAAAACGGTGGTATTTCTCCTGAAAGAATTCTCCTTCTGCTTCCCCACTGCCTTCAGAACCATGAATGCACCCACCGGATAACCTTCGATCCGCACAACTGCAGAAAATGCGGCAGATGTCCCGTTGGAGAGCTGATCAGTCTTGCGGAGAGAACGGGGATCCAGATCGCCGTTGCCACCGGTGGAACACTTGCAAGAAGGCATATCATCGAGACGAAGCCCATGGCTGTTATTGCCGTGGCATGTCCCAGGGATCTGGGTCAGGGCATGCTTGATGCCTGGCCAGTACCGGTTTATGGAATAGAGAACACAAGACCATGCGGAGACTGTCTCGATACCCGGGTGGACGTGAGGGAAGTAGAGAAGGTTCTGGAAGATCTTACCAGTTGATGGTGTTGCCGTTCAGGGGATCAATGTCCGGAAGCTTGTAGTTCTTCTCCATGAAAAGCCTGACACAGGCTTCAGTAACCTGTCTGTCGAAGAGTATTCCCGCTCCTGCGGTGATCGTCTGAAGTGCCTCATGAAGGCCCTTGCTTCCCCTGTAAGGGCGCATGGTGGCCATGGCTTCCACGACATCGGCAACCGCCAGTATCTTGGCCTCGGTTAGTATCTGGGGCCCCTTGAGGCCCATGGGATAGCCGCTGCCGTCTATTCTCTCGTGGTGCTGCAGAACTATGTCTGCAACAGGCCAGGGGAAGTCAATCGATTTCAGTATGTCATATCCGTTCTCAGCATGCTCCCGTAGAAGAAGAACTTCACTTCTGGTTATAGAACCGGGTTTGGTGAGTATTTCCGTTGGAACCGCCATTTTCCCCACATCGTGCAGTATTCCTGCCAGCCTCAGCCCGTCGATCATGTTGTTCTTCAGGCCGAGCTCCACGGCAATTGCGCATGCCAGATGGGCCACCCTTTTCTGATGTCCCGAGGTGTAGGGATCTTTGATGTCCACGAGACGGCTCATGGCCATGACGGTACCCTCTATGGTCTTTTCCAGCTGCTGGAAAGCGTGCATTCTTGTTGTTATATCGTTAACCACCCCTTCGGCAATGGTGACCGAAGCGGTGGTCAGGGTGCTTATGGTAATGGAGGCCCAGAAGGTTACACCGTCGGCCTTCTTCATTAACATCTCCCTGGTGTCCACCCTCCCCTTTTCCATCAGCAGGTTCAGGATCTCATCTTCATCTTCGTCTCTGAGGATCAGATCCCTGAGACGGACTTCCTGGCCGGTGTGTTCTTCGAATCCGAACATTCTTCTGAAGGCTGGATTCATTGACAGCAGAAGGGCGTTTTCCCTGACCTCTGCGCGGAATACCCCCACAGGTATGGTCTCAGAGAGATTCTTGTAATTCTGCTGAGTGGTTCTCAATGCTTTTCTGCTGTATACCTGGTCGGAGATATCCACGGTGATCACCACAACGCATTGTACGGTATTGTCGGGATTCATAATGGCGTAGAAATGCTGGGAAACCCAGACGGCCAAACCATCTTTTTTCACCGAATGCGTCTTTAGCTCGGGTATGAACAACTCACCGCCTTCGCTATAGATCTTCGTTAGTTTTTCCGAGTAGGCAGACAGGTAAGAGTCGGAGTGATCCAGCTGAAGCACCGTCCGTTTTCGTGCCATGTCTTCTGCTATATCTTCGTTGCTGCTTCCCCAGATGTTCTGCCAGGTTTTGTTGTAAAGCAGAAGATTGCCCACGGCATCCCTTACCGATATTCCCACAGGCGCGTTGCGGATGATAGCCTCGTTAACTGCCTCACGGCTCTTGAAGGTTTCCATTTCCCGTTCTTCATGGGATATGTCCCTCATTATGCAGAAGATACCCGCCGGGGAGTCCAGCTCCCTCAGCGGGACCTTGAGGCAGCTGAACAGTTTTTTCCCGCCGTCGCCGTCATCGAAGGAGAGTATCGATCGTGATGAGTACCCGCTTTCCAGTGCCTCGCGGTCCGTATGCAGGTCTTTGTCAGCGGCCAGGGCGGGCATAAGCGAAGCGGCGGTGATCCCCACGGCGGCTTCAGGAGAATCAAGACCGAAAAAGTCGGCGAATGACCAGTTGCAGGTAAGGAACCGGAGCTGGCTGTCCTTTATGTACACAAGCTCTCTGGCCTGATTGAAGGCCAGTTCCAGATACCTGCTCAGCTCCTTGCCGTTATTTTTCAAGCATTGTCTCCAGTTTGTTCACCAGGCTTGTCAGCATGTTCATCGAATCCTCCACCGGGGTGGGAGTTTCAAGGTCAACCCCTATTTCCCTCAGCAGTTCCAGGGGCGGTTTCGAACCTCCGGAGCCGAGGAAGTTCAGATAAGACGAGACCGAGCTTTTCTCTCCTGCTATTATCCGCTCGCTTATTGAGGCTGCGGAAGCCATGCCTGTAGCATATTTGTAAACATAAAAGTTGTAGTAGAAATGAGGTATCCTTGCCCATTCACAGGCAATGGCCCGGTCTTCCTCGTCGTATTCGAAGGCATCTCCGTGGTAGAGTTTAACCAGATCGAGGTAGGTTTTCGAGAGCCAGTCTGCGGAGAGGGAATCGCCCCCTTCCACCCTCCGGTGGATCAGCAGTTCGAACTCGGCGAACATTGTCTGACGGAACAGGGTGGTTCTGAAGTCATTAACCTGGCTGTCCATCAGATAGGCTGCAACACTGCTGTCATCAGTTGACTTGAGCATGGTGTGCGCAAGAAGCATCTCATTGGTGATGCTGGCAACCTCCGCAACCAGAATTTTGTAGTCTGAAGTGTGATATGGCTGTGTTTTGCGTGAGTACCAGCTGTGCATGGAGTGGCCTGCCTCATGGGCCATGGTAAACACCGAGTCAAGGGTTCCGGAGAAGTTCAGCAGCATATAGGGAGGGCTGTCATAGCACCCGCCCGAATAGGCTCCGCTTCTCTTTCCCCTGTTCTCGTAAAGGTCGGTCCATCTGCTGCTGAAACCTGCCTTAAGATCAGATACATACTTGCTGCCAAGGAGAGAAACCGCTTCAAGGGTAAGCTCTTTTCCCCTGTCCGCAGAATACTTCACGTCCACTCCGGGTACCGTAGGGGTATAGACATCGTACATGTGCAGCTTGTCCAGCTTCATGGAGGCCTTCTTCATGCGGTAGTACCTGTGCATGACGGGAAGATTGTCGTGGACGGCAGTGATAAGGGATTTGTACACTTTTCTGTTTACCCTGTCCTGGAACAGGGAAGCCTCAAGAGCTGAGGGATAGGATCTTGCCCTGGCTCTGAAGATGTTTGTCCTTACCTGTCCGTCGAGAAGTGAGCCCAGTGTTTCCACGTTGCCTGCTATCTCGCCGTAAAAACCATTGAAAACATCTTTTCTGAGTTTTCTGTCGGGGCTCTGAAGCATGGGAACGAAATTTCCGTGGGAGATTTTAATCTCTTTGCCCCCTTGCCCCTTCACCGAAGGGAAACGGGCTGGTATCTCCACGTTGTTAAGCTTGCTGAACGTTCCGCTGAAGCCCCTGGTGGCATCGTTTGCAAGGGCCAGGATCTTTTCTTCCCCGGCGGATAGTATGTGCGGTCTGTTTCTCAGTATGTCCTGCAGCCACACGGAGTATTCCCTGAGAGGAGTTTCTGTTATCCATTTGTTCATTGTCTTCTCGGGGATGGAGAGTATCTCCGGATTGAACCAGCTCACCGCAGTGGAGAGAGAGGTAAGCAGGTCCATTGCCTTCTGGTTCATCTCACTTCCGGAAGGGTCGGAGAGGTCCTGGTCGTGGATCATATGGGCGTAAGTGAATATCTTCTCAGCTCTTCTGGTTGCTGCAAGGATAGCCTTAACGGTTTCAAGCAGGCTGTCTGCGGAGGATGCGGTTCTTCCCCTTCTGGCAGCCAGAAGTTCCGGCAGTTCGGCGGTCTCTGCAAGATCCTTCATCCATTCTTCGCGGTTGGAATACATGGCAGACAGATCCCATGTATCTTCTATTGCCACTTCCGATCTCTTCAGCGGTTGTTCCTTCATTGCTTTCCATTCAGATATGTTGGGTTTGTCAGGGCGTACATTAATAGTATATGCCGGTTTGCAACCCAAAACCATGTTTGCTCCGCACCCTTTCATGTGATTATCTTACACGATCCCTGAAAGGCACAAATGTCTAAAACACTTCTCAGACTGCTCATAACCGTGCTTCTTGTTGGAGCCGCGAACACGGTTTTCATG
>CAZNFQ010000008.1:0-47764 GCA_964571965.1 uncultured bacterium
TTCGGATGGTTCCACAGGTACGGTGTTTACATCTGGGTGTTTTCCGTGATGATAACCTTCCATCTTCACATGTCTTTCATTAAAAAACACAGGATCATTTTCACCGCTGTTCTTCTGGCGGCATCCGCGAACTACCTTACAGGTTATACCCGGATACCGGGTGCCACTTCCAACATTTACAGGCAGCAGTATCAGATGATGAGATTTACAAGCTGCTGGCTCGATGAACCGGTGGCCGTGAACGACCTGGGTCTTGTGGCCCTTAACAGCAGCCACTACGTTCTGGACCTTTGGGGTCTTGCTACTCCCGAAGCCCTGGAAGGAGCTTCCAGCCCCGTGTGGGTGGATTCCGCAGCCTCTTCCAGAAACATCAGCCTTGCAATTGTCTACATGGATGAACTTCCAGGGATTCAGCACTGGAACAGGATAGCCAGGATGGAGCTTCACCCGCCGCTGGTGGTCTGTCCTGCAGGCGGTGTCGATTTCCTGGTTGCTCCCTGGGCTGACCCGCGGCCTTACTCGGTTCTCATTGATGACTTTGCCGCAACACTGCCCGATGGAATAGATTTAGTACAGTACGAGTAGACTGGTAAACTTTCAGGAGGGAGATGAGATGAAACTGCTTTTCGCAACAGCTTCAGCACTGCTGCTGTTATTGGCTGCTGGCTGCGGGTCCGGTGGAGGAGACACGGGTCTTCTGGGAAGACTTCCCGGGGGCTACGATGCATACATCACGGTAGATCCGGATAAGGCCGACATTGGAATGATACTTGAGATAGTGGAGGACAACCTGCCGGATTATGAGATCGACGATATCGAAGACGCTGATCTGGGTCTCGATGTTTTCGACTGGGAGGAATGGAAAGATGAGCTGGGCATAGAACCTGGCGAGATAGGAGTCATAGGTCTTTCCGAGGACATGGATTTTCTGGCTTTCTTCCTGCCATGTGGCGACGGTGAAAAACTTCGTGAGTTCGTGGAGAACGCAGGGGGCGGCGGTGAAACGGAATTCCTGCAGATGGAGGAATACACAGTAATGGTAATCGCCTGGGAAGACGACGATCAGATCGACGATCTTGAAGATGCGCTGGAAGGTGAATCTATCGCAGAAGACCAGGAATTCACCCTTATGGCTGAAAAGGCATTTCTTAATGAAGCCGCGGTGTCCTTCGTATTCTTCAGTGAGATAACCGAGGTTCCAGTGATGGGATTCGTATCTCAGGGTGGAAACGAAACTGAGATGAGCGTGGCGGTGATACTGGATGATAACGAAGTGGCAGAATACTCCGCTATGTTCGGCGACGGCATGCAGAGTTCTTCCATAATGTTCCCCCGTAACACCATGGCAGCTGTAAGGACCTCCATGGACATGGAAGAGCTTGCCCACGGCTACGCCGATATAGCTGATGGATCAGGTGCGGATGTGGCGGACGTGGAAACCGGGCTGGCCTTCATTGGTTTCGACTCCATGGAAGAGTTCATAGGCACCTTCCAGGGAGATTTCTGCATAGCTTTAACCGAGCTTGAAATGGATGATTCCGGTGAGCCCGAAGGCGGTGCCGGTGTAATGGCACTTTCACTTGCAGATGCTGAAAAACTCGAATCATCGCTGGCAATGATATCCACCCTCGCCGAGGCTGACAGGGAGAATTTCGGCGATTACACCGCTTACAGCATAGAGATCGACAGGGATGAGCTCTGGTTCTTCATAAGCGATGATGTCTTTTATGTGACATACAACGTGGACCCTGATGACGTAACGAACGGTAGCAAGGCATCCGACTTCTTCACAGGTTCTTCGCAGGAAGGGTTCATGGGTGGAGCCGCAGACCCGGAAATGGTTGTTGAGGGCCTTTCACTTGACAGGGATACAAGGGAACTCATCGAGGACGTGTTCGCAGGGAATGCGGATTTCTCGGTGTCCTTCGACGGTGATCTTGCCTACTCCAGAGTAACGGTTGGTGCAGGTGCCATTGGGGCTCTTGTATCATTAGCTATGCAGATGCAGTAATAAAACGCCATTGCATTTGACATTCGCAGAAAAACTCTATAGTATGACAGGCGCGTCCAACAAATAGAAAGAATTGGAGGGTTACTTATGAGAATATTTACCTTGGTACTCCTTGTTCTGGCTGCTGCTTCCTTCGCAGGCGTCAGAACAGGCGGAACGGGTCAGGGCTATCCCTACTCGAGCAGGGGAAGCTACACCGTTGAAGATGTGCTCGCAGGTGGTCTTGAGGCCTCTTACGGCCTTGCAATCAAAGACAATGAAGCCAACAGCGCCTGGATCCTTAACTGGAGCGATATCGTGAACTACGAGTTCGATATGTCCAGCGGATCCATGACAGGCAACTCCTGGGCCATCACAGGCGGAGCTGACGCCGATGACCAGGCTTACGCACAGTTCGCCAGCGGCTACCAGTGGTTCATAACCGACTACGGCAGCAGCATGTTTTCAGTGTTTTCCGAAGACGGCACACACCTGAGGAACATCGACGGTCCTGCAGGTTACACCAACCTCTTCGGAATCGGTGCAACCGATGGCTTTGTTTATGTTGGTTCTCCCAACGAGTCCAAGCTTGCCTGGGGTGCCTACACAGGTACAGAAACCAGTATCACCTGGAGCGAAATCGATTACGCCGACATTTACGGTCTTGCCGTGTACGGCGACTATCTCTTCGTCAGCCTGGGTACTGCAGGCATGGACAACATCTACATTCACATGCTCAACCCCGACGGATCACCTGATCCTACACCGGTCTGGTCATGCGAGTTCACTGAAGAGGCCGAGGCCAACGGCGGAATAGACTTCGACGGCGAATACCTCTGGGTATATCCCCAGAACACATTCCTCTACAAGCTGAGCATCGACTTCGACATGGCTCTTGAATCCACCACATGGGCCGGGATCAAGACCACTTTCTAGAACAGAGATAGCTAATGGCGGGGCTTCGAAAGAGGCCCCGCTTTTTTATTTGCCCTTTGCGGCGATCCAGATGGTCTTGGCAAGTTTTCCGGGATGGAGAAGGATGTTGGAATAGGCCTGATTCGCAAGGGGGCAGGCACATTTACCTTCTCTGATGTCCTTCCTGACCCTTTTGGCTTCCTTGGAATTCCAGATGTCGAGAAAACCGGTATCTCCGCCAACCTTGCCCATCTCGCCTTTATAGGCCAGAACTGCGCAGGGCCAGATGCCTCCGTCGGAATTGATGTGTACGTTGAGGATGCCCGCGTAGCATGGTATAACCTGCCTCTTTTCCTTCAGTATGTCAGTTGCCAGGTCGTAGTAGACTATTCTCATTGCGGTTGTGATCCTGGAAAGAAGTTTCATGTTCTTCAAACGGCTGCGGACATTTTCCTTGAATATGTCCATTATTCTTGCATAGCTTTCGCTGTCGGGGGTTATACCGCTGCCCAGATTGAAGAACTCTTCTCTTTCTTCAGCCACCTCGTTAATGTAGGTGTCCACACCCAGTTTCCCGGCATAGGCTATGATCTCGTTCAGGCTGTTCTGGTTGAACCGTGAGACCACGGTTCCCACACCCACATGAAGGTACTTGTGGGTTTCTCTCAGTTTGCTCAGACGGCCAAGTGTATCGAGAAGTTTTTCGAAGTTGCCGGGGATGCCGCGGATCTCGTCGTGCTGCTCACCGATACCGTCGAAGGAGGGTTTTATGGAAAGAACCGTGCCGGGAGCCTCTTTTTCGATTATCTCCAGTATGCGACTCGTGGATTCTTCAATTCGTTCAGGGAGTATGGCGTTTGTGGGAATGTGTATCACAGCAGGTCTGAGATGTCTGCAGGCAAGCCTGATTATCTCCGGAAGATCAGCTCTGAGGAAGGGTTCTCCCCCTGAAACGTTGAAAAAGTAGGTCCATCCTATGGCTCTGAACAGTATTTCTATGGTTTCCAGATCGATATCTTCACCGGTTTCATCCTTGGAGCATTCCTTCCAGATGAAACAGGTCTTGCAGCGGGACTGACACCGTCGTGTAACCGAGAAGGTTACATTGATCGGCTTTGGCGGAGAGGACAGACCATGTCTGCATAACCACCCCTTCATAACGCTCCAGGAAAGATGCGAGAGCTGGCTCAGATGATTCATTTTGATTGGCTGGTGCTTCTTCAGGAACTGATAGAACACCGCCTGGGAAGCGAAAAGTATCTCCACGAACATCACGCTTGCCCTCTGGGCAAGTGCGATGGTTGTGGCCACTGCCATTCCTCCCACCACGAAGGGGGCCAGGAATATTCCCCTTATGGATTCGCGAACGCCTATTCCTCCGGGAATGAATACCATCACCAGCGCTATGAGCCATGATGCCGGAGCTGCAAGAAGACAGACCGCCACAAGGGCGTGGGGAGGGTCGGATGATGGAACACCAAGCCCTCTGAACCAGACGTATAGGGCAAGTCCCCTGAGTGTCCATGAAAAGATGTGGGCGCCGATGAATTTCATCTGATGGACGTGGCTGATGTGGGGAAGTTCCTGTATGTCCACCTCAAGGGTCTTCGCAAGTCTTCTGGCGAACATTTTCTGTATGCCGGGGGCAAAGAGCATGATGAACGCAAGGACCGCGGATACCCACAGAGGTATGGTAAGGGCATGGGGTATACCCTCTCCGAGGAACGGCAGAGCCAGAATGGCCATTATTCCCAGGGCCACAAGCATGTATATGTTTTCCAGCACCAGAGCCGAAACAGCTTTTACGGCGCTTGTTCCGTTCATCTTGAGAAAGGTTATTCTGCCCAGCACCATCCAGAGTTTTCCGGGCATGTAACTGCCCATCTGGGTAATGTACCAGTTGCGCCTCAGTTCACCTCTGTCTATTCTTGGTATCTTCAGCGCTTCCAGTATCTTCTGCCAGGGCAGCGGAGCAAAGTAGTAACCTGCCATCATAAGGAGAACCGAGAGCAGCATCAGGGGTCTTTTGGCGTTCTGTCCCTGTGTGTTCCAGAATTCTTCAAGCTTCGGCTGCCACTGGGGAAGAAGCTCCGTATAGAAGTAGTAACCGGCGGCAAGCAGCAGCAATAGACCTGCCCATGTCTGAATTTTCTGGAATCTGGAGCTTTTAGACATGTTTTCTTCCTGTTACGAAAACAAGAAATCCCGCAAGAAGCAGCGCTGTTAAACTTGCTAGACCTCCGGTTTTTATGTGACCTGTTCCATATATGAATTCAACGGTGTGTTCGCCTTCGGGTACCCTGACCGCCCGCATCCATCCGTTTGCCCTGTAGAGTTCGGCGGGAGACCCGTCCAAAAGGACCCTCCATTCCGGATACCACATGTCAGCAAGAACCAGGTATCCCTGACCGCCGGTTTCAGTTCGCACCGTAACGTGCTCCGGCTCGTCCAGAATTATCTCAGCCGTTCCAATGACGCCATCGTAGTTGAACCGGTCATTCTCGACCAGGGTTCTGATCTGGGGATTCAATCCTGAAGAGATTGCCTGGAAGCCTTCATCCGAAGAGCCCTCTATGGCCGAACGGGGAATAAAGGCCCTTGGCATGGGATCCACCGGGAACCCCGGATCTTCCTCTGCAAGCAGGGGCTGTATCTGTTCCCAGGAGGCTGCTCCCTGGCTGGTTGCAAGTGTATTCATTGCCGTTTGCCTTATGACCCAGGGTGACGACCCTGAAAGAAGGTCCAGAAGCCTGTCGGTCTCCACCGTTTTCGCCGCATGGTATCCGGTAACGGATCTTATGCCCAGGGGAATGAGTTCATTACCCCCGGGGAACACCCTTCCGCTGCCTGCGGTTTCACGGAGCACGGGGGCATCAGGATACATGGATTCTATGGATGTGTTGGGAAGCCACACCTGAAAACTCCTGTTGAATGGAATGAGCTCCATAGCGGAAACAGCAACCACACACGCTGCGAACAAGGGAGCCTTTCCCTTTCCCCTGGAGAAGATAATGAGCAGCGCAGTGAGCACGCCGCCCACCGCAGAAAGTCTCAGAAAATCACTCTGGAGAAGGGATGCCCGTCTTGAGATCACCTGGAAGAACGGGGAAGTATCAGTGATCCCGTTCTTTGACCACCAGGATGACTGAAGGGCGGAAGATACAGGTTCAGCGGCCATGAGAAGCACCAGGAACAGCACGGATACACCAGCCAGGATTTTCCATGCTCCCTTCCTCCCGGTGAGGAAAAGAGAGTCGAAGCCCATACCTGAGGACAGAGCCAGTGCTGATGTGGTAACGAAAGCAGCCATGTGCGGTGCCCGGAGCTTACGGAATACAGGCAGTACTTTGTACAGAATACTGAAAACCGGTGTGTATCCCCCCCATGAAACCACAGCGCCGCAGATGGCCAGGGCTGCCAGAGTGAACCGGGTTCTCTTCCGCCCTCCGGTTAACAGGCCGAAAATAGCCAGAATGAAGAAAGCCACCCCGGTGAATTCACTGGAAAGCCTGAGTCCCAGTCTGCCGAAATAAACAGGGACCCCGTTAACTGAGCTGTCGGGGAAACCGTGGCGAAGGCCGAAGAGACCGGGAAGGAACATGGTGAGAGATTCCTCCGGGGGCAGAGAGTAACTTGCAGCTGCTGACAGAGAGAGATCACTTCCCCTGGACGTGTGTCTCGAGAAAAGGTACCCCGGGTAAATCTGTACCGCTGCTACTGCCCCTCCCAGCGCAAGTATTGCCAGAAGCCCCCCGGTGTTTTTCAGAAGAGAGGCGGCCAGGGGCTTTACCGTTTGGAAAAGCACCAGAATGAATGCGCTGCCTGCTGTGTAGAGGATCATCTGCGGGTGACTGGAGAGTCCCTGCATTCCAAGGGCAAGCCCGCCGATACCGATGTATCTGGAATTTCCACTTCGCGTGAACCTCAGTACCGCCCAGAGTACCAGGGGAAACCATGCCCAGCAGATCACCTTGCTGCCGTGCCCTGCATAAAAAAGCGTGTTTGCCCAGGCTCCCGTGGAATACGCCACCGAACCCACAAGGGCTCCCCATCGGCTTACCCCCAGTTCCTTCAGCAGAAGCCACGCGAAGAAACCGGCCAGGAGCATGTGCATGGGGAAGAGGAACCTGATTGCGGCTTCAGGGCCGAAGAGCAGCATTGGCAGACCTCGGAGAGGATAGAATACAGGAGCGCTGAAGGATTCATAGAATGGGATTCCGCAGAAAATGTAGGGATTCCACAGGGGAAGCTCCCAGTTGGATAGTCTCTCAGCGGTGTACGAAAAGAAAGGGTAGCCCTGGGCAACGGTGTCGCTCATCTCTCCGCCGGGAAGTCTTCCCGATGAGAATGCAGGCCAGTATGTGAGAACCGTGAGAGAAACAAGTGTTATCCAAAGAACGGTCTTTTCATCTTTCAGCCGCATTTGTTCCCCCTGCGTGGATTATTTTCTTAGAGGTGAAAAGAGCCAGAAGCAGTTCAGCAAGTGCCATGAACACCCTCTGTCCGGCCAGAGCCAGAGCAGCCGGAGCTACTGCTTCAGGGGCCGCAATTGCCGCTGCAGCGGCTTCTCTGATGCCGACGCCCCCCGGTACTACAATAACAATATACCCTGCCAGCCAGGAAAGTGGTGCCGCCGCCAGGGCCCTTGCCGGTTCCGCTATCTCTATTCCTGTTCCCGTAAGGAGCAGATAGAGGGAAACTCCCCTGCCAGCCCAGAGAACAGCATAGAACAGAGTTATCCTGATGGTGTCTGACCGTGAGGGAAGGGTATCAACGGAGATACCCCTTTTTCTGCAGAGGATCTTCTGCACGGGATGGAGGAGCGGGAGCAGAAGAATAGCAGCGGCGGCGGCGGTGACAGCGGCTTTTGCCCCGCCGCCGGAAAGCAGGTCGGGTATGAGAAGAACAGCGACCAGTGAAAAAAGACCCACGGAAGCCATGGTGAAGAACAGTTCATAGGCGGTGGTTGCCAAAGCCCGTGATGCTTTCATGCCCTTTGCCTTGAGGAACCCCGCCCTTCCGGCGAAGAGCCAGACCTTTCCCGGTACATACCTGCCCAGCTGACTGGCGTACCAGGCCGCATAAAGCTGAGATGTTTCTATTTCCGAACCCATTCCCCTGCATATCATTACCCATCCCCTGGGCGTAAAGGCAAGTGTGCATGCAAGTAAGAGGGCTGAAGCGGCAAGTCTGGGTATGTCAAGGGACCACTGGTGGTTCTCTATGGAAGAAAGCCATGCGCCTCCGTTTCTGTAAATGGCATACAGAGCGGCAGCTGCAAGAACCGTGAGAAGGGCGGAGGAAATGATCCTGATCTTCTTCCCCCTCACAGAAGTCCCCTTTCTCTGTACCACGAAACAGCCGCCTCTGCGGTTTTTCTGAAGGGAGTTTCCGGGGAGAATCCCGCCTCTGAGGCCCTTGCGGTATCCACGAACCTGTCAGTGCCGAAAAGCCTGTAACGGCTTTCAGAGAGCACGCCGGGGCAGAGGGGCCCCAGCTTCAGCGCGGTTCTGAAAATGAATCCGGGAACGGGAACAGCAAGAACGCTCCTGCCCATTGCCAGCGCTATTTCGGAAGCGATCTCCCTTATTGTGAGCACTTCTGGTCCGCCAATGTTGAATATGTCCCCCTCAAGGGGTTCTCCGGGGAAGGCTCTGAGCACCGCGGCTGACACGTCTTCCGCATCGGTGGGTCTGGTTCTGGCGTTTCCCCTGCCCACCAGAGGGAAAAACCCTCTGGACACCAGCCTGAAAAGCGGGTACTTGTGCATATCTCCCGTGCCGAACACGAAATCAGGCCTGAGTATGGTGACGCGGGGAAGGATTCTGAGAAGCTCCACCTCAGCCTGAGCCTTCGTCTCTTCGTAGATGCCCTCTGGAGCATATTCATCGGTCTCCCTGCCCAGGGGTTTCAGTCCGCACACACCGGGGGTGCTCAGATGGATAAGTGGAATGTTCCTGTGCCGGCAAATCTCCGCCAGTCTAACAGGAAGATCCAGATTGGCCTCCCTGAGCATGGAGTCGGAGTATCCTGAACCTCCCAGTTTTCCAGCACTGTTCACCACCAGATCCGCTTCCAGGGGCATATCATCCAGTGTTCCATGGGTTGAATGGCCATGGGGAAAAACCGTATGCCCGTTATCCCGAAGGGTTTTTAAGATGTGTTTTCCAATGAAACCGGTGGCCCCGGTGAGAAAGACTTTCATTCAAGGGCCTCCAGCAGACGGGATGCGTAGACTTTCCAGGAGAACTCCGCCGCTTTTGCTTTCACTGCCTTCGCGGTTTTCTCCTCCAGGGCGAACCGGGCACACTTTTCTATGGCAGCCGCAAGGGCCTCCGGCGAGGAATCCGCTGCTATGGTTCCCGTTCTGCCTTCTTCGATGGTTTCAGGCAGGCCTCCCACCGGGGTTGCGACCATAGGTTTTCCGAAAGCGAGAGCTATCTGGGCGATTCCGCTCTGGGAGGCTTCCCTGTAGGGAAGAACCACAATATCGGCTGCGTTGAACCATGTTCCCACCCGGGAGTCGGGAATGAAACTATTCTCCCATGCAAGCCTTTCCGAAGAGTAATCCTTTCCTGTGTAGTTCTCTCCTGCAGCAATTATTCTGTAGTTTTCCGGAAGGGAATCACAGGCTTCGATAAGGATGTCGAAACCCTTGTATTCTCTAACAAGGCCAAAGAAAAGCAGGGCTGTGTGTTTTTCTTCAAGTCCCAGTTCTTTCCTTGCTTCAGCCCTTGGAAGACCGGTGTCGAGATACTGATCATAAACAGGGTGAAAGAGCTGCAGCACAGAAGGCCCCAGCAATCGGGCGTTATCCGCAGCCGGTTTCGAGTGTACAGCGAGAAGTTTCTGTTTTTTCAGGAATTTCTTCGAGAGGGTCTTTGCCAGGGGTACCGATTCATGGGGTACGATATTGTGACAGATTGCGGCAGAGGGTATTCCCCCCGGGGCTCCCGCAAGAAAACAGGGGGCAAAAAAGGGATGCCACCACTGGGTGAGCACCACATCCGGCTTCAAGTTTCGCAGGACCCTCCGCGCCCTGATCCACATGACGGGGTCATATCCGTGCAGAATGCCGTCAGGGTAAGTCCTTCCTTCTTCCAGCTGGGTTTTTCCCGGAAAAAGGCAGTGGGGATAGAGTCTGGAAAAATTCACCGGTAATACATCTGCGCCAAGTTCTTTCATCTCCAGAAGAAGCCTGCTGCCGAACTGGGCTATACCACCCCTGAATGGAGGAAGGGGGCTCTGAAACAGAATCCTCATTCTGCTCTGCTGGTAATGGAGTAGGGTCTGCCGGGATTGAACCTGAGTATCATCTCCCCCAGAAGACCCATGGAGATGAACTGGAATCCTGCCAGCATGAGAAATACACCCATCAGGAGAAGGGGTCGTCTGCCGATGGATTCGCCCCCTAACCAGAGGATTGACAGGTACAGGGTTACGGCAAAACCGGAAAGAGAGAGAAATGTACCGATACCACCGAAAAAATGAAGAGGTCTGAAGGAATATCTTCCAAGAAACAGAACCGTAATGAGATCGCTGTAACCCCTGAAGAATCGTGCCATCCCGTACTTGCTCTTCCCGTGCTTCCTGGGGCGGTGGTTCACCGGCTTTTCTCCTACCCTGAAGCCTTTTCTGCTGGCCAGAACAGGTGTGTAACGGTGCATCTCTCCGTACAGGTCCAGGGCTTTGGCTGTTTTGTTCCTGTACACTTTCAACCCGCAGTTGAAGTCATGCAAGTGTATCCCTGTGGTGAAACTCACGACGCCGTTGAACACCTTTGAGGGGATTCGCTTTCCCGCGGGGTCGTGGCGGATCTTTTTCCAGCCGCTGAGAAGGTCATATCCACGGGTCTCCATGATCTCTATCATGGGGAGTATCTCTGAAGGGTCATCCTGCAGGTCTGCGTCCAGGGTGGCTATGAAGTCACCACCGGCTTCATTGAAACCGGCGGAGAGAGCCGCGGCTTTGCCGCTGTTGTATCCGAACCTGATCCCTTTTACGGGGAAGTTACCCACCAGCTCTTTCACTACTTTCCACGTGCCGTCGGTGCTGCCGTCATCCACGATCACGGCGTTCCAGTTTTTCCCCGCCAGGGCTTCTGCAGTTTCCCTTAACAGCTCCGGCAGACTTTCCGCCTCGTTCCAGGCAGGAATAACTACGGTAATGGAATGATCAGTTCGTGTATTCATTCAGACGGATCTCCCCTCCCTGTATGGTCAAGTATGTGAAGTGGGAAATCCAGTCGCCAAGTGAGGCATGGATCACGCCGCCGAGATCGGTTACCGAAGGGCAATGGGTGTGACCTGTAACCACCACCTGGATACCATTCTGCTCTTTAACCCAGGCGGCCAGATAATCCGGCACTGTGTCGATCTTTTTCCTCAGTATTCTCCGGCTGGTGTTTGAGAACCTGGTTGCAAACCATTTGGAGGCAGAAGGATGTACCAGAGAAAAAAGCCACGAACTAAGAGAGGATCTGAGAAATGGCTTTATCATGCGGTAGCCGATATCGCCTGTTCCCAGCCCGTCACCGTGGGCCAGCAGGAAGGTTTTCCCCTGTATGGTTTCCCGGTGTGGAGAATCCTTGATTATCTCCATTCCTGAAGCGCTTTGGAGGCCGTCTCCGCACCACCAGTCGTGATTTCCGGGAAGGAAAACCGTTTTCCATCCCTTTTCGGAAAGGTTTTTCAACAGGTACAATGTTTCAGAGTAGCCGGAAGGGATCAGACCGGCATACTCGAACCAGTAATCGAAAAGATCACCCAGTATCCATAGTCTGCCCGGTTCTCCGGTGCCAAGTTCACGCAGGAATCTGTGCAGAGAGTCCCGGCCGGGATGATCCCTTTTCCCTGGATAGAGATGAACGTCGCTTATGAAGAACTCGGTCACCTTATGCTCCTGACCAGCCTTTCAGCACAGCCGAAACCGCTGCCGCGAACAATTTCTCCGCTGCTCTGAACCAGAACCGCGGAAGGCATGTTCGAAACATCCATGAAAACCTTCAGGGAGTCGTCTCCAAGTGCAACGGGAAGGGACAGCCCAAGTCCATTGAGCTGATTCTGGGAGTAGTTTCTCACTTCGGTCGAAAATTGAATGGGAACCGGAGTTATACCCCTGTTTTCCAGTGTTGCAAGGAATTCCAGATCGGTTTCACTCTCTGGGTATTGCCCAATGGGTATCCAGCAGTAGAGAAGTATAGCCTGGTGCTCAGTCTCATCCATTTCCGCAAAGCCGGTTTCTCCGGGGAGTCTTATGGTGCCGGGAACGGAGAGAACCGGTTCCGGCTGTGATATGGCTGCCTCCGGCGGGGGTTCACCGCCGCCGCACGCCGCCTGGAGCATTATCAAAGCAAGCAAGCTGAGAAGAGATCTCATATGGGTACCTCGCTGAACCTGATGAGAACCGTGTCTCCACTGCATGTGTATTCAGAAGGCATGGGTAAACCCTGGGGATATGAAGATCCCGGAGCCGCAGTAGAGATGCATCCATCTATTAACGATTTAGTAGAGCCGTCTTCCATGGTGATATGGAAGGTCAGGGGATAAAGTTCCCAGATACCCGGTCCAAGCTTTTCGGCAATGACCCAGGAGACCGCAGCAAGTTCATCCCCTGAAGCGATAGTGGAAGCCGGTGATCTGTACAGCAGACCAACTGCGGCTGCTGTGAGAATAACGGAGGCGGTAAAGAGCAGCCTTCTCAGGATCAGACCTTATTCATCAGGTCGGATATGGATTCCCTCAGGGAAGATGGAGCCGGTATTCTAAGCAGCTGTACGGTTTTCCCGTGAAGGGCAGTGTATCTTCCCAGAAAGGTCTCACAATTAGGACAGGCACTTACATGTCTTTCTACCCTTGCCGAGCTGTCCTTATCCAGCTCACCGGATATGTAGTCATTGAAATTATCAAGAACAAAAATGCATTCAGGACCCATTAATCCCCCAGCCCATCACTGTACCACTGACTGAGCATGCTCTGCAGCGAAGTCCTTGCCCGGTGCAGCCTGGAACGGACAGTGCCAACGGGAATATCAAGCAGCTCAGCAGTTTCAGCATAAGAAAATCCTTCAACGTCACACAAAACGAATACACTCCTGAAATCATCACTCAACTCATCCATAGCCCTTTCGATATCTTCACGCATGAGATCGCGTACGAATAACTCGAAGGGCTGCGGCCAAACACTTCCGGAAAATCTCTGATCTCCCGTTTCCACATCTTCCGTCCAGTCACTTGGTATTTCCCCTGAACTCTTGGCTCTTCGCTGATTGAGGAAGATGTTCTTCATAATTGCAAACAACCATGCCCTGGCATTGGTTCCCGAACGGAACCTGTCCGCAGCTTTCAGAGCCCTTACGCAGGTTTCCTGGACAAGGTCCGACGCATCTTCAGGATTACGGGAAAGATGCAGAGCATACCTGTACATACTGTCCAGGTTGCTCATGATCTCTTTTTCGAACCGGATTCTCTCTTCTGACTTATCCACTTATACACCCTCCGAGGAATAAACATTGCAAAACCCGGAGGATTCTGCAAGTCCGGTGTCTTGCCGATTGCATGAATTTGTTATACAATTGGATATGCACAACCTGTTGTGTTCCCGGGTTGTGCAAAACACAAAATGTTGATTCTTGAGTGCAGTTTAAAGGGGGAAGCTACTTTGAGCGATCAGGGGCTGTTCAGCGAATTCTTCCAGACGGAAGACATGAAAGATGAGAGGGAGCAGCCTCTCATCGAGAATCTTGTAACTCCTTCGTTCACTCCCAACGCGGAAACCGTTCTCCGAAAAAGATATCTGAGAAGGGACGGAGAGGGAGAGATACTGGAAAATCCATCTGAGATGCTCTGGCGGGTGGCTTCCACAGTGGCCGGGGCCGAATCGAAATGGGAAGGCGACGAAGGTCAGTGGTCATCGGTATTCTACAACATGATGACCAGAAAGGAGTTCTTTCCCAACTCCCCTACACTGATGAACGCCGGAAGGGAACTGGGACAGCTCTCCGCATGTTTTGTTCTTCCTGTGGAAGACAGCATGGACAGCATCTTCAGTGCCGTAAAGAACACGGCCCTTATTCACAAGAGCGGCGGAGGAACGGGTTTCTCGTTCTCGAAGATCAGGCCTGCGAATGACTATGTCCATTCCACCAGAGGGATTTCCAGCGGCCCGATTTCTTTCATGACCGTTTTCGATCACGCAACTGAAACCGTTAAGCAGGGAGGGGTTCGCAGGGGAGCCAATATGGCGGTTCTGCGGGTGGACCATCCTGACATTGAAGAGTTCATTACCGTGAAACAGGACATGAGTCTTCTGAACAACTTCAACCTGTCAATCGCTGTAACGGATTCCTTCATGAATGCTGTGGAAATGGGCGGTGAATATGCCCTGATCAATCCCAGAAGCGGCGAAACCACTGCTGTGCTCCCGGCGAAGGCAGTATTCGAAAAAATAGTGGAAAGCGCATGGTCAAGCGGTGAGCCGGGGCTCATTTTCATAGACAGGATGAACGATGCCAATCCAACCCCTCACATAGGCATGATAGAGGCAACCAACCCTTGTGGAGAACAGCCTCTTCTACCTTACGAGGCCTGCAATCTGGGCTCGATCAACCTTTCTCTGATGACCAGGCGGGGTTCAGGCGGAGTACCTGAAATATCCTGGACCAAACTGGAAAAGACGGTGAGGAACGCGGTGAGGTTCCTGGATGACGTGATAGAGATCAACAGGTACCCTCTTCCTGAAATAACCGAAATGGTGAGCGGCAACAGGAAAATCGGCCTGGGAGTCATGGGATTCGCGGATCTTCTTTTCAGGCTTCAGATTCCCTATGACAGCGAAAAAGCCCTTGCCGTTGCAGAGGAACTGATGAGCTTCATCGCTGACAAGGGAAGACAGGCAAGTGCTGATCTGGCAAGGGAGAGGGGCGTATTCCCCAACTTCAGAGGCAGCCTTTACGATCTAAGAAATCTTCCGGGAATGCGCAATGCCACAGTTACTACAATTGCTCCCACCGGTTCCATAAGCATTCTGGCAGGCTGCTCCAGCGGCATCGAACCTGTGTTTGCTCTGGCTTACACCCGGAAAAACCTTCTTGATCAGGGCGATGAACTCCACGAGGTGGTGCCGGAGTTCTCCAGAGTTGCCATGGAGCAGGGTTTTTACTCGGAAGCACTCATCGAAAAACTTGCTGAAAAGGGCTCATGCGGTCACATGGAGGAAATCCCGGACCACATAAAAAGGGTGTTCGTCACCTCACACGATGTCAGTCCGTCATACCATGTAAGAATGCAGGCGGCATTCCAGAAGTACACGGACAATGCGGTATCCAAAACGGTTAACCTGCCCTCAACCGCCACCAGGGATGACGTGGCACAGGTTTTCAGACTGGCAAGACAGCTTGGCTGTAAAGGTGTTACCGTTTACAGAGACGGCAGCAGAGATAAACAGGTATTGAATCTGAACCTGCCTGAATCCGGCGGCGGTCTTGCGGAGCAGAAACACACAGGACCAAGGCCGAGGCCTGAACTCACAATGGGCGTAACCAGGCGTATAAGGACCGGGTGCGGTAACTTGTATGTAACCATCAATCAGGACGAGCAGGGTCCCGTTGAGGTATTCTGCCAGATGGGCAAGGCAGGAGGATGCGCCGCCAGTCAGAGTGAAGCCATAAGCAGGCTGGTTTCACTGGCCCTTAGAAGCCACGTTCCAGTGGATGAGATAGTAAGTGAACTGAAGGGTATCAGCTGCCATCGGCTGGCCTGGCAGAACGGTAATCGGATACTGTCCTGCGCCGATGCAATGGGCAAGGCACTGGAGTGGCACGGGATAGGCTCCGGAGACAGCGAAGAAGAGGACATCGAGAGTATTCTTCATGTTCCTGTATCAAAGGGTGATGTCCCGCGGAGCAATTCAGGCGTGGATAATCTGGCTGGAGCATGCCCCTTCTGCGGGGGACCCCTCAAGTATGAGTCAGGATGTGTTTCATGCGCCCTGGAGTGCGGTTATTCCGAGTGCGGCTGACCTGAAGGCAGCTTCTACTCTTCCGGGGAATCCTTCTCAAGCTGGTCAAGTGCGGTTCCCAGTGCGGTGTGAACCTCTTTCATGAGGTCGGGGTTCAGTGTGATACCCTTCTTTGTGGGGCGCCACTCGCCGTCCTCGGCCATGTAGTAGGTTCTTATCTCTATATACTGACGCTTTCGGAATTCTGTAAGGGCAACCCTTATAACGTCCTCGCCCTTTTCGAACTGGGCTATCTGCTTTTCCATTCTGTCTCCCTGTTTTTGAGTTGAACGCTACTGTACCTGCTTGAACACCACGGTGTCAAGGGTATCCGTGGAGAACTGCAGTAAGTATATTCCGTTTAAGTTCGGAGGTTTATGAAGCAGGAGCTTGACAGGTGCAAGCATCGATTTAAGCAGATAATAGGTGCTTTGCCATGCGCTTATGTATTCGGAGAGGTATTCGTCAACGGAAAGGGCGAACCCACCGATTACGTCGTAAGAGACGTGAATCATTCCTTCACGGAGATCACGGGTCTGCCCAGGGAAAAGGCGGTGGGCAGAAGAATCGAGGGACTTTTTTCCATGGCCTCCGTCAGGGAAGACATCGATGTATTCTCCAAGGTGGCTGTAACCGGGGACCCTGTGGAGAGGGAATTCCTTTCTCCTTTTTTCGGAATCCACTTCAGATTGTTCTGTTTCTCACCAGAGAAGGGCAGCTTTGTAGCCCTTCTTACCGATCTGTCCTCAGAGACCAGGTACAGGCAAAGGGTGGAGTTCCTCTCGGACTTCGCAAATTCCACATCCGACGAGTTCTTTATTCTGGACAGCACTGGAAGATTCATTCTGGGAAACAGGGCGGTTTCAGATAAACTCGGTGTAAAGCAGTCGGAAGTACCCGGAATGCGTTTATCCAGTTTGAATCCCCTGGCTGAAGACCAGTGGTGGAAGACTCTCTGGGGCTCTCTTATGCAGAAGGGAACACTTCAGTTCGAAACTGAGCACAGAAGCGCTGACGGAAAGTTATACCCTGTGGAGCTCTCCATTGACCTGATGGTGAACGGAGGGCAGAACTATGCTGCGGTGGTATCGAAGAACATTGCCAGCAGAAGGGCTTTGAGCAGCGCGCTTCTGAAGGACCAGAAGTATGCGGAACAGGCTGCTTCCAATGCGGGGTACATAATCTGGATCATTGACTCCTCAGGTTATTTCAGGCCTATTCTCGGCGGAGAACAGTGCTTCATTCCCGGGCCTGCTGAATCTGTTTTCTTTCCCCTGGTTCACCCGGATGAAAGGGACCTGCTCTATCAGAGAATGTCCTCCATGCCGGAAGGGCTTCTGGATTTCAGACTTAAAACCGATGACGGGCTCGTGTACCACAAGATCGTCTGGTCAAGGGTTGAAGAGGAATGTACCGCAGGAATATGCTACCCCCTTTCCGGAGCTGGTCTTTCAGGACCCGGAAGCAGCTCTTCCGCCATGGACACATACTGCCTGATGGTGGAGGCTGTTTACAGAAAGACCATGAAACTCAAGGAAACTCTGGAAGACGGAAATCTGACGGCCTCCATGAAGATAGTCAATTCTCTCACCTCCGAGTTTGCCGCGCTTACCGGACAGTCAGCATTCGCTGAAAGGGTTAGATTCGATTCTTTCCTCCAGAGCACCGGGGGAATGCTGAAACAGCTTCTGGAACCGTCAATTCCCCTGGAGATAGAAACCTTTCCGGGCTCTGTGGGCTTGATCGATCCGACCCTTCTGGAGAACGTACTGGTAAGACTGCTTCTCATCCTTCAGAAAACAGGGAAAGTATGCAGGGTGACACTGAAACCTCTCAGCACCGGAAGCAGCGCGGGAATCAGGATGACAGTACATGGGAGGGAGGACATTCAGAAGAAACTTGACGAACTTTTCATTCCCGTAAGGGATTCGGTACCCGGTCTGGCCAGCGTATATGCAATGGTCAGGGCATCAGGGGGAAAAGTCCTCTATGAGACCCGTGATTCAAATGTGGAATTCAGCATCTGGTTTCCCAGAGTTAAAATGAGCGACGAAGCCGCGGCAGTGATCATAGCCCTTCCTGACAGCGTGGATGCCGCAAGGGCATATGCGGCCCTCAGGGACGCCGGTTTTACAGTGGCCATAGAAACAGGGTGTCAGGAGATAAAAAGAAGGATAAGTGAAGAGGGTGCAGGGGTCCTGGTTGCTTCTGCTTCCATACCCGACTTCGAACCCTGTGAGGTGGTTGCTGGAGCTGAGGGTGTAACCCTTGTGCAGGTGGGGGGAACCCCTCCGGGAGGAAAAGCCAGATATCTTCCAGACGGTTTCAGGACCGGAGAGCTGGTTTTCCTTGTGAAGGAAATTCTTTCTAAAGCTGAAAAGCCTCTGGCAGAAGGTCTTCGAGACGGAATTCTCTGGACGGAACCCCATCTGACGCCACCGTTATTCTGAACTTGCCGTCGCAGAATTCCCAGAGTACCTGTCTGCAGGCTCCGCATGGCAGCGGAGGGCCATCGGGTGAATAGATAACCATTTTTCTGAAACGCCTGCTGCCGGAAGCTACAGCTGCGAACACCGCAGATCTCTCGGCGCACATGGTCATTCCATAGGATGAATTTTCAACATTCACTCCACCGTGAAGATTGCCCTTCGAATCCTCCAGCACAGCAGCAACCCTGAACCTGGAATACGGGGCATAGCTGCTGGCTACCAGATCGCGTGCCTCTTCGATCATCTCCGCTACTGTCATATGACACCTTTCAGGAATGAACTGCCGGGAAAGGGGCAGGGAATCCGGAAAAAATCACAGAGAGTGCATGCAATATCGGTGAATGTGTCACGTACACCGAGATCCCTTCCGGGAACCCCCGGTGAGTAGCACAGCAGAGGAACGAACTCCCTTGAATGATCGGTGCTTTCGGTTGTAGGGTCATTTCCGTGATCTGCTGTTATAAGCATAAGATCGCCGGGATGAAGCTTCTTTATCAGGGATGGAAGCCATTTGTCCAGTGCTTCCAGACCCCCTGCGAAATCCTGGAAATTGTTTCTGTGTCCCCATTTAGTGTCGAAATCACAGAAATTCGCGAAAATGAAGCCTCCTGTGTTACTGTGGGTCATTTTCTCGAGTATCAGCATTTCTTCATCGTTGGAACCGGCATGGACCGTTTCTATGTTTCTGTGGGCGAACAGATCATCTATTTTACCCACTCCCTGTACGGGAATCCCCCGGGAGGCAAACAGGTCAAGAAGAGTTTCCCCCGGTGGAGGCAGGGAGAAATCACGCCTTTGGGCTGTTCTAGTAAAGCTGCCTTTACTGCCTGTGAAGGGTCTTGCAATCACCCTGCCGACTCCGAATTCAGGGGGCTGAAGCATCTTCCTGGCAGTTTTGCAGTGTTCGTAGAGCTCGTCAACAGGAACCACATCCTGATGAGCCGCCACCTGGAACACGCTGTCGGCGGATGTGTAAACGATGAGACCTCCTGTTTCCACCTGTTTTTCTCCAAGCCGTTCAAGGATCTCCGTACCCGAGGCCACTTCGTTCCCCAGTATTATTCTGCCTGTGAGTTCAGAGTACCTCTCGATAAGTTCAGGGGGAAATCCGCCGGGGAAGGTGGGCATGGGATGTTCAGACACTATTCCCATCATCTCCCAGTGACCGGTGGTGGAGTCCTTGCCCCGTGACCTTTCTGCCATTTTCCCCCAGGAACCCTCCGGGAACTCCACAGGATCCACTCCCTCTATGGGGTGTATGTTACCAAGCCCCATTCTTCCCAGATTCGGAAGATGAAGTCCTCCAACTGCCCTGGCGGTGTTTCCCAGGGTATCGCTTCCGCAGTCTCCATACTCACCGGCATCAGGGAGTTCCCCTGTGCCTACACCATCCAGCACCAGTACCAGAGCTTTGTTCAAACCAACCTCCATGGCCGTTAACGCCGTTGAAACAGAAACATTCAGTATACCGAAACATACTGGCAGAACCATCCTCCGTGGTCTATAGTAAACAAATGGAGGAAAAAAACAATGAATAAATATCTATTTCTTGCAGCTGTGCTTTCATTGTCTGCAGCAGGCTACAACGGATCACTGGAAAATATAGGCGATATCCAGATCGTGAACCTGTGGGGAACCTGGGAAGAGATGGGATACGCCCATGGACGTCTTCTGGGACCGGAACTGATGGAACTTTACGAGGGATATTTCCTTGAACTGGCCGGCGGTCTGCCCAACGTGGAACTGCTGCGCAGCGGTTTTTCTTCCTATTTCACCGTTCCCCCGGAGTTCAGAGAATATGCAGCAGGGATCATTAACGGTGCGGCTGATACCATATCCATCTGGTCTTCCGTGTATGGAAGAGATCTGGACACTCTGGACATATACATCACCAGCTCCGTTCCGGATCTTTCTGCAATGGTGGACATGCCGGCTTTACTGTGTTCCAGTGCCTCCGGCTGGGGTGATGCAACCATTGGAGACTTGATCCTGCAGGGCTCTCCGGCCATCTCCAGAAATCTTGATTACTACATTGACCAGAAAGGTTCGATCCTTGAAATGAGCCGTCTTTTCGTTTACGATCCCGCCCAGGGTCACGACTGGGTATCCGTGTCGTTTCCGGGCTTCATGGGAAGCCTTTCCGGCATGAACGAAGCCGGCCTGAATGCATCTCTGAACATGGGCAATTATCCGGGCACCTCCCAGACCAGTCCTGCTTTCGTGCCCATTTGCATGGCTCTTACCCTGGGTCTGCAGCTGGAAGATTTCGACCAGAACGGTTCCCACGACATCGAGGACCTCACATCGGCAGCCACTTTCTGGAACAGGTCGAACTCCTACGACATACACATTACCTCCCCTGAAGGCCTCTCCGCAGGCGGAGACCCGGCCGTTGTGGCGGAGGTGAACAACCACATGGGTTATGCCTTCAGGTACTCGCAGGACGAGCCTTCCATAGCACCGTGCAGACTTCTTCTCACCAACCATCACAGGGTTCTCTATCCACCTGTTTCATGCTACAGGTATGAGCAGCTGCTCGACTCTCTGGATGCAGATCCCGACATTACCCTTGAAAGACTCTGGAACTTCATGAGCGCCGTGGGATTTCAGCCCGTTCCCGGATCCGGAGGAACCCTGCAGACCATGATTTTTCAGCCTGAAGAGAGGCTTATGGGTCTGGCATTCGCTTCGGAAGGAGTAAGTGCTCCGGAGAAGGATCCCCAGTGGATTGAATGGAGTGATCTGTACCCCAACCACGATGCCCAGGGAATGAACCCGGGACATTCAGCCGCCGCGGTAAAACTCATTCAGAATCCCGTGAGTTCTATCCTTTCAGTTTCCGCAGAAGGCAATGTTTCACTGAAACTTTACGATCTTAACGGCAGGGAGATCCATACCCGTTTCCACGAATATGCTCCCGGTGTTTTCCAGGCGGATGTTTCACGGCTTCCCAGATCCGTATATGTGCTTCAGGTAAAACAGGGAACATTCTCCACCTGCCTGCAGGTGCTTCTTCTCTAGACCTGGGCAAAGACGGTTTTTTCCCGGGTGTAGACAACCTGTCCCGGACCGCCCCCTCTGATGCGTCTGACGTATCTTACCAGGGTCCAGTCAACGGGAACCACACCACCGGAGCTGCTGTGTCTGGCAGCTATGTTTGCGGCCTGCTCCATGACGCTCTTTCCAGGATTATCGGCTCTGCCGTCCCTTTTTATTATTACGTGGGCTCCTGTGACTCCCCTGGCATGGAGCCAGATATCGTCCCTTCCTGCTATGCGGAATGTCAGCCTGTCATTCTGAATGGCGTTTCTTCCGGCGAGGCAGCGCCATCCGTCCTGAAGTATGTATTCAAAAGGACCGCCGGTCTCTTTCCGCTGCGGTTTCTTCAGTTTTTGAAGCAGTTCCGAAGCCTGTTCATCGGTAAGTTCCGGTACTTCTTCAAGACTTTTCCGCAGTTCTGAAATCCTTTTTTCCGCTTCTCTTATCTTCTCCTGGAGCCTTTCTTTCTCGATGTGTACCCTGCCTGCTTTTCTGAAATACCTTTCGGCGTTCTCCACCGGATTCAGGGATTCTTTCAGGTCTATCCTTATATTGTCCCCGCTCCAGTCCTGAAGAATCGCCTCTTTCATCCCTTTCTTCAAGCTGTTCTTCCAGGTCAGCAGCAGGTTTCCTCTGAGGCGAAGGTCATCGGGGCTGCTCAGTGCGGAAAGGGAGAGTTCAGCACTCCTGATCTTCTTTGTTTCCCTGCTTATCCCCTTTGCAAGGCGGGAGGAAAGCTCGCTGCTGGAGGGGCGATACTCCACATCTTCCATTCCCGGATCGCTGGTCAGCGGCGGATCCAGGGGATTCTGAATTTCCTCCCCCCTGCCGGTTCTGCATGGCATGGAACCATATTCGGTTTTCCAGTGCAGGAATTCTCCGGCTGCGATCCGCCTGCCGATCTCAGCCACAGTTTTCGCAGGGTTTGGTGAGTCTGCAAGTATTGCCCTTGCTGAATCAGGTCCCACCCCTTCAAGATTACGGTAGAGAACAGAAGGGGTAACATTCTGCCTTAGAAGATCCTGTACCTCGGGCTTGTCCCATCGGGAGGGATGATAACCGGATGACGGAGGTCTTATGTACTTTGCTCCGGGGGATATGGTCCTGTATCTGCTCACCGAGGAAAGTACCTTCCTCAGGGCAGCCAGAATTCTTCCATCGCTTCGCCTTACAAGTATGATATTGGCATTTCTGCCTGTAGCCTCGAATATCAGAGTTACACCCCCTGCGTCATAGGCGGTCTTACGGGAAAAATCTATTTCCAGTACTCTGTCCGCTCCCTGCTGCTTTACGTTCTCAACCGCCGCTCCCCTGATGTGGTGCTCCCATGACGGGGAATCAGGAGCCGCAGTCGATGCGGAATCGGACCACCAGAGCCCGGATCCGTCGGGTTTGGCATTGAGCTGGAGCCAGCCTCCGCTGAAACGCAGGGCCATGGTACAGGAGGATGACATCCCGATACTTTTACATACCGAACCCCGCATCTTGCTTTCCAGGAGCGGGATCAGGCTGCAGAGATATATTCCTTCCAGTTGAATCCTCCCTGTTATTGTGGACAATGGACACGGCTCTATAGATAATAACATTTGTGGCATAGCAACATCACCGGGAGGAATTCATTTACAATGGAGTCTATGACAGGGTTTGGCAGTTCAACTGAAGTTGTTGGAGAATTTGAAATTACGGTACTGTGCAGATCGGTCAACAACAAGGGTCTTACCGTTTCTTTCCGAATGCCCAGACAGACAGCCCACCTGGAGCAGGCCCTTAACAGGTCTGCCAGAGAGCTTTTTTCCAGGGGCAGGATAGATGTGAACATTGCTCTTGAAGCCGGAGAGGGGGCTTCCCTCCCGGAACCGGATCTTAATCTGGCCCGAGCCTACATCAGAGCTTCAGAGAAGCTTTCCGGCGAATTCTACCTTACATCATCTCCCGATTCCTTTGCCCTTGTAACCCTGCCCGGAGTCATGCGTCAGCCTGAACCCGCACAGGGAGAGGGTTTCGATGAATCACTGCTTTCCGCATGCAATGACGCCTTCACGGCCCTGCTGACCAACCGCAGAGAGGAGGGCCATGCCCTGGAAGAATGTTTCAGGGACTCGCTGGGGAAGATAGCCGAACTTGCCGTTCCCGTCTCCAGAGGACAGTCAGAAAGGGTCAAAGGGGTTTTTCAGGAGAGAAGAAAGAGAATAGATGAACTCCTTGGAGAGCCGTTCGCTGATGAGAACAGACTGGCACAGGAGCTGGCCCTTCTATCTGACAGAATGGACATAAGCGAGGAATACCAGAGGCTTTCCACCCACATCAGTTCAGCGCTGGGAATACTCGCCGGCAACCAGTGCGGAAGAAAACTGGGATTCATTCTGCAGGAAATGCACAGGGAGCTGAACACAATGGGAGCCAAGGTGGACGATTCCGAAGCTGTCCGCATGGTGATAGAGATGAAGGATCTTCTCGGAGGCCTCAGGGAGCAGGTCGCAAATGTCCAGTAATGGCGTGTTAATGGTAATAGCAGGACCGTCCGGAGCCGGGAAGACCACCCTTGCCCATCATCTCGTGGAAAGGTTCGAAAATACTGTTTTCTCCGTGTCCACCACCACAAGGGAACCAAGGGGTGAAGAGGTTGACGGAAAAGACTACGATTTCGTTACCGATAAGGAGTTCCAGAGCAGGATAGAAGGGAATTTCTTCCTGGAGTGGGCAAAGGTTCACGGGAATTACTACGGCACCGACGGGAACTGGGTGAGAAACCAACTATCCAGGGGTAATTCAGTGGTTCTCGATATCGACGTTCAGGGTGCGGTGCAGGTGAAGAACGCGGTGCCATCAGCGGTGCTGGTTTTCATACTGCCGAAAAGCAGGGATACCCTTCTCGAAAGACTTCGCGGCAGAAGCACCGATTCGGAGGAAACGGTCTCCAGAAGAATGACCGCTGCTTCAGGGGAGGTTGCCTCCCTGGGCTCCTTCGACTACTTCATTCTCAACGATGAACTGACCGGGGCTCAGTATGCTCTGGAGTGTGTTTTCAATGCAGAGAAAACAAAAATAAAAAACCTTGGCTGGCCTTATGCCGCAAGGGAATACCACGCAGATTTCTTCAGGGGACTTTCTTACTGGAAGGGTAAAAAGGTGGTGGTTTCCTCCGGGCCCACCAGGGAAATGATAGATCAGGTGCGTTTCATTTCCAACAGATCCAGCGGTCTCATGGGAGTTTCCCTTTCAGAGGCTTTTCTGGAAGCAGGGGCATCTGTTACCCTTGTTACCGGTCCTTCAAAGGCAGCAGATCCCCCCGGGCCTGTCAGACTGGTCAGGGTGAACAGCGCCGCAGAGATGCTTGAATCTCTGTCTGCAGAAACCGCAGGAGCTGATCTTCTTGCCATGGCCGCCGCGGTGGCTGACTTCAAGCCTGTTGAAACATTACCGGGGAAACTGCGCAGAACCGGATCTGCACTTGATCTTCATCTTCAGCCAACCGATGACATACTGTCATCGCTTAAACCTGAGTTTCCGGTTCTTGCATTTGCCCTGGAATACGGTGAAGACTGTAACGCCTCAGCGGTTTCGAAGATGACCCGCAAGGGTGCGGCAGCTGTTTTCATGAACAGGGGCGACTTGTCCGGCCAGGGAATGGAGACCCCCGAGAACGCCGGAATCCTTTTCTTCAGTTCAGGTTCAGAACCGGTGAAAATTCCCAGAGGCTCAAAGAAATACACGGCATTCGGCATCGCGGCTGCCCTTGGAAGAGAGTTCGAAAGGAAAGCCAATGAGCAGAACTGCTGACCCATTCTGGGAGATAGTGGAGAGTTTCGGTGTTGACAGGGTTCTTGCCCTGCCTGAATGGATTTCCCGAAAGCTGGAGAATGTCCCCGTGGAAGCAGGTAGAGGGATTCCCGCGGAAATGGAGCGGCTCAGAGGGGAGATTGCAGGCTGTGTCAAATGCGAACTGGGGCGAACCAGGAAGAACATCGTATTCGGCGAAGGTAACCCGGAAGCCGGAATACTGGTGATTGGCGAGGGACCCGGGGCAACCGAGGATGAAACCGGAAGACCCTTCGTGGGTAGGTCCGGTAAACTCCTTGACAAGATCTTCGAATCCATCGACCTTAACAGGGAGAACCTCTTCATAGCCAACATCGTGAAGTGCAGACCGCCCGGGAACAGAACACCTTCATCATTCGAGGCGGAAACCTGCGGCAAGTACCTGCAGCAGCAGATAGACATAATGAAACCCGGTGTTATAGTGGTTCTCGGAGCAAGTGCCGCAAGATACATTCTGGACACCAGAAGCGGAATAGGGGTTCTCAGAGAACAGTTTCACGACTTTTGCGGGATACCGGTTCTCGTGACCTATCACCCGGCTGCACTCTTAAGGTCCCCTGCGCTGAAAAGGCCCGTATGGGAGGACATGAAATTTCTGAAGACCTTCCTGGAAAAGGCAGGCCTTCCCAGAATTCCGGAGGAGAAAAGTGACTGAAGCCAGAAAACCGCCCTGGAATGACGAAGCTGAGAAAGGCACCCTGGCAGGTATCCTTCTTAACTCTGAAATCGCAGTTGAAGTGTTCGCTAAAATTTCAGCAGGTGATTTCTTCGATCCCAGGCACAGGAAAATTTTCGAGTCTGCAAGAGCCCTGGATTCCAGGGGCGAGCCCATAGATCTGCTGATGGTCCGCAACGAGCTTGAACGAACGGGAGAAATGGAACAGGCAGGTGGCATCTCCTATGTCAGTTCCCTTCTCATAGACGAGCTGCCGTTCCTGTCCAATGTGCTGAATTATGCGGACATAGTCAGGGACTGTTCCCTCCTCAGGCAGTTTCTCAAAGTTGCCGGTCAGGGAATGGACAGAGTGTATTCCAGCAGTGTGAAGGCAGCGGAACTTCTGGATCAGGTGAGCCAGGGAATTTTCGAAATTGGGATCGTGGCGTCGGACAAGGACTTTACCAGGGTCTCCGAGCTCAGTGCCTCCGTGATGGACGTGTTCGAAACCATGAGGGACAGCCCCGACGGTGTAACGGGACTCTCCACGGGACTTCAGCCCCTGGACAGGCTCACCACAGGCTTTCACGGCGGAGAGATGAACGTTATAGCCGCAAGACCCGGTGTTGGAAAAACAAGCCTTGCCCTGAACATAGCAAGGCATATGGCCGGTCTTGATGCCGGTACCGTGGCTTTCTTCAGTCTCGAGATGAGCTGCCTTCAACTTACACAGAGGCTGGTGTGTTCCATGGCCGGCGTCGGAACCCAGCCCATAATAGACGGTACCCTTTCAGACAGACACCGCAAGGATCTTTACACTGCTTCTGAGAAACTGAAGGAACTTCCCATCTGCATTAACGATACCCCTGCGATTTCCTCAGCAGAAATAAGGGCCAAAACCAGAAGACTTGCCCAGCGGGAAAAAAACGGCATAGCAGCTGTTTTCGTGGATTACCTGCAGCTGATGGCTGGAGCCGACGACGTGGAAAGTCATCAGTTGAAAGTGGCTAAGAACTCTTCCGACCTTAAAGCACTGGCCAAGGACTTGAATGTTCCTGTGGTGGTTCTGTCCCAGCTGAGCAGGGGAGCGGCCAAGCGGGAGGGTCCTCCAAGGCTGAGCGATCTCAGGGATTCCGGAGCAATAGAGCAGGATGCAGACATGGTAATCTTCCTTCATGATGAAAATGCCGATTCCGGCGACGACGACCAGAGAGCCCAGGGCGATTTGAGAAGGATACTTCTGAAAATAGCCAAGCAGAGGAAAGGGCAGCGCGGTCAGATCAATCTTGTGTTCCACTCCTCAACAACCACCTTCGACCCCGAGGAATCACCTAAGGACTGGCTTTAGTTGGCAAAGGGTAAAACGGCGTTCTTCTGTACCGACTGCGGTGGTGAATCTCCTGTATGGGCAGGCAGATGTCCCCATTGCGGCAGCTGGAACACCATGGTGGAGGAGCCTTCGGCAGGGGGAGAGAAACTCATTTCCGTCAACAGGGCAGTTCCCGTGAACATTGACAGCGTGAAGATCACCGGGGGAATTCGCTTTTCCACGGGTCTCGGTGAATTCGACAGAGTTCTCGGGGGAGGGGTTTTCAAAGGAGCGGTGGTGCTCGTGGGGGGCGAACCGGGCATAGGAAAAAGTACGCTCATGCTTCAGTCTGCAATGAATATGGCCTCATCCGGTCTGCGGGTCCTTTATGCTGCCGGAGAGGAATCTCCCGAGCAGGTGGCTCACAGGTCCCGCAGGATAGGCAGCCCACCGGGGGGTCTCGTTCTTCTTCCTTCAACCGAACTGGAATCAGTTGCAGGAGAACTTTCCAGAGGGAATTACAGCGTGCTGGTCATCGATTCGATTCAAACCATGCATACATCGTCTGTCACCAGCGCACCCGGTTCGGTATCACAGGTCCGCCAGTGCGCCGCAGAGCTGAACTCCCTTGCGAAACCCAGCGGTCTTACGGTTTTCGTTATTGGTCATGTTACAAAGGAAGGGTCAATTGCCGGACCGAAGGTTCTGGAACATCTTGTGGATGCAGTGATTAGTTTCGAAGGTGATTCTTTTCACCAGTACAGGCTTTTACGGGCATCGAAGAACAGGTTTGGATCAACCAGCGAACTGGGTGTTTTCGAGATGGGTTCAGAAGGACTTAGAGAAGTCAGTGATGCTTCGGGATATTTTCTGAGACGGGAGGAGGGGCCTGTAAGCGGTTCTGCGGTTGCAGCTGTGATGGAGGGAACAAGGCCTTTTCTGGTAGAGATACAGGCCCTCACTAGCACCACCAGCTATGGTTTCCCGCAACGACGGGCAAATGGAATAGATCCGGGAAGGCTTGCGATGCTGCTGGCTGTTCTCGAACGGCGGTGCGGTCTGGAATTGGGGAATCAGGATGTTTACGTGAATGTTGCAGGGGGTTTTACCGTGTCGGACCCCGGAGCTGACATGGCGGTTTGTCTTGCCATTGCATCGAGCAGGCTGGGCCGTCCTCTGGTGGAAAACACCGCCCTCAGCGGAGAAGTTGGACTGGCTGGAGAGATCAGACCAGTACCCGGAATGGACAGAAGGACCTCGGAATCGGGCAACCTGGGATTTACCCGCCTGGCCCGTGCCCGGGGAAAGAGCACCGGAAGCGACGATGAATTCGCTACACTGTCCGCTGCAATAGCGGGGCTTCTGGTGGAAAAAGGAGGAGAATGGCTAAGCTGACGAAAGGCTGGGAAGTGCGCATTATTTTCATTTTAGCACTGGGCCTTGCGGGAACCCTTGCTTCGGGAAGTCTTCTTATGGGCTTCATCGGGCTGGGAATAGGTGTCATCGCAGCGATACTTGAAAGACTGATAGTTAACATAGCTGCAGACAAACTTATCTATATGACAACGGGTTCCACGGTGGGTCTCGTGGTTGGAATTCTTTTCATACTGGTTCTGAACATAGGAATTCAGAGCGAGGAATCCAGGCAGGGATGGTCGAACCTTCTGGTTCTGGTTCCCATAGCCCTCGCCTATGTTTTTGCAGTAGTGGCTGTGAACAAGGGCCGGAAACTGGCGCTTATCAGCATACAGGAGGAAGAGGATCAGCACTGGAGCATGCCGGTGCTCATCGATCTTTCCGCTGCAGTGGACGGAAGAGCTGCAGACCTTGCCCTGGCGGGGCTTCTCCCAGGGCCCTTCGTGATACCCTCTTCGGTAAAGGGGGAGATCGAAGAAATGCAGAAGGGCCGTGATATAGTAAAGAGAGGCCGTGCAAGGAGGGCAACTGAAACCATCCAGAGGCTTGAGGAAGCAGCCGGTAAGGCCGGTGGTCTGGTTGAGTACCGAGATTTCGGAGCCGGGGACAGGGAAAAGCATAAAACCCTGGAATGGCTTAGAAAGGAAAGGGTCTGCCTTCTATCTGCGGAAGAGGATATGTGCGATACCGCGGAGCGTGAGGGGATCAGGGTCATAAGGCTTTCCGATGTGGGTCCCGCTGCCAGGGAAGTGGTTCTTCCGGGAGACAAGGTCACCGTTAAGATCCAGAAGAAGGGCAGATCTGCATCCCAGGGCGTTGGTTTCCTATCCGATGGAACAATGGTGATCGTCGACGATGCTGCGGCTCAGCTGGGACAGGATGTGGCCGTAATGGCCCATACAACCTTCAGGGCAAGCGGCGGAACAATGGTTTTCAGCAGAATAGCCACCGAGGAAAACGGCGCCAATGACTGAATCTGATCCTATCTGGGCGGCGGTGATCGTTGCTGCAGGTTCCGGCACAAGGTTCGGCGGATCCGTTCCCAAGCAATTCACCTCCCTGGCAGGAGCCAGGGTGATAGACCATTCAGTGGAAGCCTTCCGTGGTCTGGTTTCCATGATCGTTGCGGTGATACCCCGGAACGTTACCTGGGAAAATCCTGCAGGCGTGTACACCGTTCCCGGCGGAAAAAGACGACAGGATTCTGTAATGTCGGGGCTGAAGAAGGCAATTGATCTGGGAGCAACCCATGTTCTGGTTCACGACGGCGCAAGACCCCTTCTGGACCGAGAATTGATCCAAAGGGTCATGAAAAGCACCGAGTCAACGGGAACGGGACTGCCGTGCATTCCCGTGAGAGACACGGTAAAGAAAACAGGGAACGGCATGGTCCTTGAAACCGTTGACAGAACTGGCCTGGAACTTGCGCAGACCCCCCAGGGCTTCACCGCATCTCTTCTTATGAGAGCTCTTGAAAATGCTGAATCGGTTACCGATGAAGCATCCGCCGTGGAAGCTCTTGGCATGGAGGTCACAGTTGTTCCCGGTTCCCGGCTGAATCTCAAACTGACTGACAGGGAGGATCGGCACATGCTTCAGAGGCTCATGCCCGGTTTGGTAAGATCCCTTGGAACAGGGCTTGATTTTCACCCCTTCGATCCTGCCCGTCCCCTTGTTTTCTGCGGTTGCAGACTTGCAGAATGTAACGGACTGAGCGGTCATTCTGACGGTGACGTGGTGCTGCACGCAGTGGCGGACGCCATACTTGCCGGAGCAAGGGCAGGAGATATAGGAACTCTTTTCCCCCCTGAAGACAACCAATGGAAGGGTGCTGACAGCTCAATTCTCCTTGCTGAATGCATTGATCTGGTCCGGCGGCAGGGATGGCAGGTTTCGTCCCTTGATGTGACCGTGATAGGTGAAAGACCGAGGATTTCCCCGCAGAGGGATATGTTCATAGAAAGACTTGCTGACATACTGGGCATCCCCGGTGAATCCATATGGATCAAAGGCACGACCACGAATACCATCGGTGAGCTTGCCTGCGGAAAGGGATTGGGATGCCATGCCCTGGCGGAGCTTGTGAGGATCGATGATTGATTCGATCTGGCAGTTCGTCACCGGTTTCGGAGAGGCCTGGTATCCTTTATTGCTTGGAATCGTGTCAATGATAGAGACACTTTTCCCCCCGTTCCCCGGGGATGTGGTCTATATAGCCCTTTCCGGTCTGGGCATAAGTGAAGGTGTATCAAGATTCCTTCTTTGGACTCCGGGATTCATTGGCTGCTTCATCTCCACATATCTTCTCGACGCCATGGGGAGGAGCAGTAAGCTGGAAAAACTTGAAACGGTAGTAATAGGTTCCTCCCGCAGGAACGGAATGGAAAGGGCGAAGAGGACACTGGAGAAACACGGTCCATGGATAATTACCGCCAGCAGGTTCATCCCCGGGATCAGGTCTCTGATCGTCATAGCCGCAGCGGCATCGGGAATGAAAAGGTCATCGGTTCTCATCTATGCCGGGATCAGTGCGGCATTGTGGTATCTGCTGCTGATCATAGCAGGCGGTTTTGCCGGTGCTGGTATAGCCGGAGCTGAAGCTTTCATGGACAATCTTACCCTTTGGCTCTGGGTGGCAGTTGCCGCTGCTATGATCCTTGGAGCGCTGTTCCTGATTTTACGACTGAAGGGTACCGAAAGATGAAGGTTCTTCACGCAGCTTCGGAACTTTATCCCCTTGTAAGCACCGGAGGGCTCAGTTCAGTTGTTTCCGCCCTTCCCGCAGCGCTTGAGAGGTATGAAAACATCGAAACGGCGGTGGTCATTCCATTCTACGGTGAAATTGCCCCTAAGATCGAACGTATTCACTGGCACGAACCACTGCACACCTTTCTTGACGAGGAGTTCGGTATCGGTTCCGCGAAGGTGGACGGGCTTAAGGTATTTCTGGTCACAAAGAAGGAGTATTTTGCCAGAGAGGGCATATATGGCTCCGATTCAGGCCATTCGTGGCCTGATAACCCGGAGAGATTCTCGTTTTTCTCACGGGCGGTTGCAGCACTGGCTTTCTCGGAACTGTTCCAGCCGGACCTGATCCATTGCCACGACTGGCAGACGGCCCTTGTTCCCGTTTATCTGCGGCAGGGCGGGATACCTGTTGTTCTCACCATACACAACCTTCAGTTCCAGGGGCGTTTCCAAAGGGGATCATGGGCAGCGGCGGCACTGCCCGAAACCCTGTACACCATCCACGGTCTTGAGTTCTGGGGAGACTGGAACTGTCTGAAGGGCGGCATAGTTTTCGCGGACAGAGTAACCACCGTGAGCCCAGGATACGCAAAGGAGATACTGACCCCTCAGTTCGGCTGCTCCCTGGACGGAGTTCTAAGAGAGCATTCCAGCAAACTTGCCGGGATACTGAACGGAATAGACACGGATGTGTGGAATCCTTCAACCGACAGTTCCCTTCCCGGAAACTTTGGTCCCGGAGAAATGAGCGGTAAGAAAATCTGTAAAAGGGCGCTGGAAAGGGAAACCGGTATCGATCCGTATCCGGAGGGTCTTCTCCTTGGCATGGTCAGCCGCCTTACGGAACAGAAAGGGATCGATCTGGTCATCGATGCTGCGGAACACATAGTTAACTCAGGCCACAGGTTAGTGGTTCTGGGAACCGGTGAGTCCTGGGCTGAAGAGGCACTGAAGCAGACAGCACTGAAGTACCCGGGGAGGATAAGCGCGGTAATTGCTTATGACGACCGTCTTGCCAGACTTATTTTTGCAGGCTCCGACGGTTATCTCATGCCGTCCAGGTTCGAACCCTGCGGTCTGGGTCAGATGATGGCAATGAGGTACGGTTCCGTTCCCCTTGCAAGTTCCGTGGGAGGGCTTGCGGATACAGTTGACGAAAAAAGAGGATTTCCGTTTTCCGGTGGTCCGGGGGGTTTTATCTCATCTCTGAACACCATGGGTGATGCCTTCCGCAACAGCCGGAAATGGTCCTGGTACAGACGCAGATGCATGAAGGCCGATTTTTCCTGGAAAGACAGCGTCAGTAAATATGCGGATGAATATCGAAAAGCTTTGGAGCTAAGATGAAACTTTCTGACTTTGCTTCAGTTCTCATACAGTTCCGTTATCCTGAACGGGCATACGGATCACTTACAGGAGAGGCTCAGGGCTCGGCTCTTGCAGGAACGGGATTCGTTATTCTTCTTGTGGGATTCATCCCCTTCGCATTCATGGGGAGCATATCCGCCGCTGAAGCTGAAATACCATTTCTCATATTGCTGGAAAGGGTTCTTTTATCCGCAGCCGCAGGAGTCGCTGTCTATGCCCTTGCCTATGCCCTTGGGAACAGGAAGCCTCTCTGGCCGGCGGTTTCATCGAGCTTCATGTCCATGGGTGCCTTCATGGTATCGGTTGCGGTACTTACGCTGTTTTCGCACCTTTTCTCCCTTCCGGTGCAGTTTACATGGAGTCCAGCCGAGTTTCTTATCAATCTTCCGGAAACACGGCTTTCGATCTTCCTTCTGCTTTTTGCCGCAAGGCTGGATCTGGCCTCCATCGCCACGGTTTACCTATGGGGAAGGGGGCTTTCGGCGGTGTGGAAAACAGACTCCGGCGCAGGCCAGAGAATGGCATGGACGGTTTATTTATTTGGAATTCTTTTGCTTACATTACCTGTATTCATAGCAGCACCCGGAGGGGAAGGAGCATCATGATACTTACACTACTTCTACTGACTACACTCACAGGGGTCGATACCAGCGGCGAATCACCCCAGGAACTGGATCTGGCCGCCTGGGTTTCAATGGCTCTTCAGAATTCACCTGCCATTCACTCTTCAGAGGCTTCTCTGCTTTCGGCACGGGCTTCTCTCACGGGAGACAGGGCTTTTCTGTATCCCTCGCTCTCGGCATCTGCGGGTATGTCCAGATCATGGTCCGAAAGCCCCCTTCCAGGAGAAGGATCCATAGAGAGTGAAGCGACCAGCTATTCCGCCGGTCTTACCCTTTCACAGGAGATACTGCAGAGCGGCGGACAGAACTGGCTTTATGAAGACGCCTCGGAGATATCTCTGAATGCCGCGGAAGCGGATCACCGGAAAACTATTCTCGACGTTACCCTGGAGGTAACCAATTCCTATTACAACGTTCTTGAAGCAATGGAACTGAAAAGATCCGCCATAAATGCCCATGAAAGGTCTCTGAGTCAGCTTCAGAGGACTGAGGCACTCTACGGCATGGGAGCTGTGACAACACTGGAGCTGCTTCAGATTCAGGTTCAGGAAAGCAGTGACAGGCTTGCGGTGAGCAGAAGGGAGCAGGCCCTGCAATCCGCATACGGAGATCTCTACAATTCAGCAGGAGCGGATCCCTCAGGGACTGAACTGGCGATTAACACCCGGGCGGTTGTGGAGCCTCTTTCTGAAGGGTCTCTGCAGGATATCCCCATGGATATATCCGAAAATCCGGCATTTATAGCGGCTCAGTTGAGACAGAGAGCCTCTGCAATAAGAACGGAAGCCGCCGGACGAGCTTACTGGCCAAGTCTCAGGGCAACCGCCGGGTGGAACTGGAACGATGACACTCTGGATGACCTGGACAGGATGTTCGACAGCGATGGCTACAATGTGGGACTTTCATTGTCTTGGAACATTTTTGATGGACTGCTGCGTGAATCCAGGATCAACTCTGCCAGAGCCTCGGAGCTTAGTTCACAGGCATCTCTCCAATCCCTTGAAAACGACCTGAAATCAGCTGTACAGACCCTTCGCAACTCGCTGGAGATCGATATACGGTACTACCATGACTCCATGCTTGCCCTTGAACTGGCCCAGGAACAGTACCGGCTCTCTCAGATGTCCTATGAAATGGGAGCACTTTCCCTTCTTGACCTGCTTCAGGCGCAGTCGGATCTCACAAGTTCCGAGACGAACCTCGTGTCCGCCCGTACCGCTGCTTTGAAGACAGAGGCATCACTGATGGTGGCAGTTGGAAGATCACCGAGGCTTGGAGAGTAAGTGATAAACCACTGCCTGTTGGTTCTTGCTCTTTCCCTTCAGGGAGCGAATATGTGGACCTCCCACGGCCATAACTACAGCTATTTTTCCACGAACCACCCCGGCAGTGAGGTTACATACTTCCCGGTCGTATGGGACATGAGAACCGCCAACTCCCTTCTTCTTGACTGGCACAGGCTTTACTCGCCGGGGCAGCTCAACCCTGTATTCGAGATAATAGAAGATGCTGCCGCAAGCGGGATCAACACTGTTATCGTAAGGTCAGAACTCGGAGACCGGTGGTTTCCTGAGATGCCCGGTACCTTCGGAGATAAATTCTTTCCCCTGGCGGGAGCCATAAGGGAAACCGGAATGAACCTTATGCCCGGAGGAATAAAGACAGCCCTGTATTCCGATGCCGAGAATCAGGCTGCCGTAGACTACCTGAGTCTCTACATTGAAATGACCGCAGGTGATTACCCGGGAGATGTTTCAGGGATGTTCGGCTTCGACGAACCCGACGTTAAGTATCTGGAATACCAGTCACAGCAGCAGGAATGGCTGGACAACTATATATACTGGAGCCAGGTATGCAGGGACGAACTGGGTTTGTCCGTTCTGTCATATATGTCCAAATACGGCACAGCGGATGCGGCAGGTTACATGGAATACTATTCAGACACAACCTGCGTGCTTAACAGGCTGGCCAGGTATTCCGACATGGTCGGCATGGGTATGTATCCGGCGAAGAACAACTTCAGAAGAACGGACCTGCTCCATTCATCGCTTTCTGAACCATTGTTCGTATGCGCCACCGATCTTGTTCAGAACGATCCCATGCAGGCTGAGGCAATGAACTGCCAGGACGAGATCCTCAGTGTTATACAAAGAGGTGATGCTGCAGAAGCCGTGATCGAGGAGGTCATATGGGACGGAGAAGACCTTCACCTGCAAACCTCATGGACCTTTCCGCTTGGCTTCCTGCCGGACGGTTTTGCTTCATCGGACTTCCGGTCAGGATATGCCGTACATGAAGCCTCCGGATATGTGAACTCCGGGGTGGTTCTCTGGGATTCATCCGAGCCTGTTAACAGAGCGGTGCTCATAGCACCTGTCAACGGTTCCCCAATGATCGCAAGGTTTCCCGGATTCCAGGGATCGGAAAACTACTTCCCTGTGTTTGCGTCAGTAGGACAGACGGACTACTGGGCTGATATCCTTGATGTTCAGGGGATAATCGGCAGGGGCAGGTTCTGTGTACTTTTCGGTCTTGAAGACCAGCAGGGTGAGAAGTGGCTGATGCTCTTCATTGCTTCAGAACCGGGCAGTTATCCCGCCCTGGAACCTGCATTTCAGGAACCCCGGCGCCTCTACTTCCCCGCAACAGACGCCGTGTGGGGAACCTTCTGGGGAACATGGTTCGAGTTCGGAACCATCCAGCCGGTTGCCAGAAACGGTTTCATAATTTACGACGAACTGGGGAACTACGTTTCCCTCAATCAGCTGAGCAGGAATTACTGGCAGGTATTCCCGGCCTATGGTGTATCCCAGTATCCGGATCTCTTCGGGGAAGAAGGACTGCCCGATCATATCAGAGTCTCCAGGGATGACGGAAACTACCCGCCGTTCTTTGCAGGCAGGGATGTTCTGGTTGGTCTCTTCAGTGAAAGGAGCGAACTGGTAACGGCTTTCTCCCTTTACAATGGCGGTTACATGACCGAATTGGACACCATTGGAATTCAGGGGCTGAGTGCTCCTGTTACGGGATTCGGGCTACTCCGTGATGATTACAGATATTCAGATAAACCGGTTTTCACCGGTGTTTCCGGAGAAGTTCGCATTGGAAGCTCTCTTGCCGATGGAATGTCATCAGGCACCATGGAAACTGAAACCGTCAGTTACTGTACCGGAGACACGATCATTGCCGGTATAAGACCCATGTATACCAGAGACGCAATACGGAGCCTGCTCATCGGTTGCGAAGAAGGCTATTACATGCCCAATTGCGAGCTTTATGACGACAAACTGGATGACTGGAGATTCCAGTGGTACCCTAATGCCCATAGAACGGGAATGGAGTTAGGCGTTCAAGCTACGGAAAGGGACAATGTTCTGTTTGCGGTGATACAGTCCTACGGAAGGAGGGGTTTTGCCCTGCCCACCTACTGCCCATCTCCTGACACGCTTCTTTACATGGTCACAACGCCGGTGGTGGAAGGGGCAAGGGGTCTGGTGTTCTATGCCATGGACATTGCCATGATGTCAGGAAACGGCGGAGACGATGGTATTGAAAGAGCCCCCTTCGTTCTACAGAACTGGGGTCCCAGCAGAGACAGGGAAAACACGGACATGATCGGAAGAGTGCACGAAACCGTTGCAAGACTTACCGGGAACGGCATCCATGAAGTTGACTACCTCAGTCCCCTTGCGGATTCAACCTGGACCGTCCTCCATGAAAACGAAGCTTGTAATGCGGATCCCTCTGATTCCCTCCTTAACTTCATCGCCATTCAGAATCCGGCGGCGGATACGGTGCTTGTTCTCGCTGTTAACACGGCCACATCTGCTTCTCCGTTCCAGACGGGTATAGTATTCAGCAAACTTCCCGTGGGATTCAGCATTGTGGATTCAGAGGGTTTCCAGCCTGACATGTTCACCATCGAGATACATCCCGACGGGGGAACTGTCACGGAACTGGATTACTCCTCCATCCCTCCTCTCACCGCAAGCCTTGTTGCCCTGGCACGGGATAACGGCGGCCAGTGTCAGGGGAATTATCTTCAGACCGCCACCGATTCGCAGGGTTCCACGGCCATCTCATTCTCCCTTTGTGATCAGACCACGGGAGAACTTGCTCTGTACGATCTGGCAGGCAGAAGGGTTTCAACCATATGGGAGGGTGCGGGTACGGGTTTCAGGATAAATGCCCTGATAAGAAAGACCGACTATCCCGCCGGAGTGTATTTTGCGGTTCTCAGTTCGGAGAACCTTATGCTTTCAGGGAAGTGCATCCTATGGTAGGCACCGCTGGAAAGGTAATATGAGTCTATCTGTTTTCGCCCTTTTTTCCGGCGCAGGCGTGCTTCTGGGGCAGATAGCCTGGAACAGGCAGCTTCTGCTTCTTACAGGAGGCAGCCTGGACTCCACCGCTGTGGTTCTTACAGCATTCATGACAGGACTTGGACTGGGAGGGGGGTTCTTCGGCCGGAGGGCGGAGATGTCGCCGAATCCCCTGAGGGTATTGAGGGTCGCTTCCGCAGGAACTGTGATCTGTTCTTTTATTCCTCTTCTTGCGCGACCCCTGGCATCGTCCCTCTACCCGTTTCTCTACTCAACGGGCCTCCAGATACCCTCCAGATTCGTTCTGGCTCTTCTTCTCGTAGCCCCGGCCACATTCTTTGCAGGGGGGATAGTTCCTTCCATGGCCAGGCTGGTGGAGGGGAAAGGGGGTGCCACGAAAACTGCCAAACTATACGGGCTTAATTCCCTTGGATCCGCCATTGGCGGTTTTTTTGCCGGATTCATCCTGCTTGAAGCCATAGGAGTAACCCTAACACTTGCAGCAGGGGCTCTTCTCACCGCCGCGTCTCTGATTGCAGTAAGACCTGTTCTGCGTCAGGTAACCGTGCCGGTGAACACCGCCAGGAGAACACCGGGCCACTATTTCATGTGGATATACTTTGCCAGCGGAGCCCTGGCCCTGTGCTGGGAAATGGTATGGACAAGACAGCTTACATTCGTTCTTGGAAACAGCACCTATGCCTTTGCCTCTATGGGTGTGATGGTTCTGCTGGGCATAGGAGCAGGCAGCATAGCCGGGAAGCGAATAGCGTTATCCTCGAAGAACTCCCTTGAGACCTTTGGCGGAGTGCAGATCCTTCTTGGTATTGCAAGTGTGATCCCCCTTTCACTCCTGAGGTGTTTCGTTCCTCTTTCCGCGGCGCTGAACTTCCTTCCGGGTTGGACGGGAAGGATCACAGGCGATATTCTTGCAGCCTTTTTCTACATGGTGCCCTCCACATTTCTCATGGGGGTAACGTTTCCTCTAATGGTAAAAGCCGCGGCAAGGGAGAACCAGCTGGCCCGGGACGTGGGCATGCTCAGCCTGGCAAACTGCTTCGGAGCGGCAGCCGGTCCGATTATCGCGTCCCAGATACTGTTCAGGTTTCTGGGGGTTACACCTTCGGTTCTCATCCTTGCCTGTCTGAACGCGCTGGTGGGTTTCTTCGCCTTTTTCCGGTCGCGGAATCTGAAAGCGGCATTTGCAGCTCCCGTCGGTGCGGCGGTTTCCGTTCTTCTGGTCCTCTCCGCAGGGGAACCGGGTTCCATTCCTCCCGACGGGATGGAAACATTGTATTTCAACGAGGGGAGAACCGCCACCGTTTCAGTTTTCGGAAGAGAATGGGACGGACACAGAAGCCTTAGAATAAACGGAGTGGAAGAGGTTCCCGTGGACCAGGCCTCCCTTGAGGCATTCTACCTTCTTGGGCATCTTCCATGGGGCTACAACCCTGATGCCTCAACTGCAATGGCCGTGGCCATGGGAGGGGGAATAACCAGCGGAGCAGTATTGACTCACCCTGTGGATACCCTTGTATGCGCTGAGATATGTCCGGAGGTGATAGACGCCGCAGGGTATTTCGAAAAACAGAACCTGAGGCCTGATCTGGATCCAAGGTTCGAACTGGTAGGTGACGATGGAAGGAACTTCCTGCTGGGTTCCCAAAGGAAGTTCGATCTGATCATCTGCGATGCTACCCATCCCGGTTCCAGTGAAAGCTGGCTGCTCTATACAGAGGAGTTCTACTCCATTGTTCTGTCCAGGCTTTCCCTGGGGGGCATTGCGGCCCAGTGGGTTCCCCTTCACAGGCTTCCCAGGGAGGAATTTGCCAGGATACTGGCTACCTGGGGCAGGAGCTTCCCCTTTACCGCCGTTCATGCGGCAGGCGGAAGGCACGCTATCCTCATAGGCTCGGACCTTCCTCTGGATCTGAACGTTGAAGCGATGTTCCGGGATGCTGAAGCACGCAGACAGCTTGAGGAGACCGGCTTCAGAGAAGAAGAAGAGAAATACCTTCAGCCTCTTCTCTCAGGCGAAGAGCTGAAGCCTCTCATGGATTCGCCGCTGTCGTCCAATACCGACGATCTCGCACCCTGTCAGTTCCTGATAAGGAAATGTGCCGGGGATCCCCAGCTCACCATCGGAGGCAATATGTCTCTGATGATCTCCCTGGATACATCCGGCGGGGCAGACCCTGTACATTCCGGTCAGATCCTTTACTGGAGCATGCAGCTCCCCGAGGCGGCGGATATCATCAGAAGAGGGGGGCTCGAAACCGCTATGGCCAGAAGGTGGCTTTCTGTCACTCTATCCACAGGAGCTGAACTCTTGTATAATGAAGGCCGTTACGAAGACGCACTTGATCTGGCTGATGCGGCCTGGCAGGCAGACCCGTCATGGCAGAGGAATATGGATTTAGTTTTGGAAATAAACAGAGTACAATCTTATTCACAGGAGGAACGTTAATGGGACGAATAGCCTTTCTGTTTCCCGGACAGGCATCCCAGGCTGTGGGAATGCATGCCCACCTGACAGAGTATCAGGAGGCCGAGGAATTCTTCCAGAAAACCTACGAATTCAGCGGTATCTATGATCTGATGAAGATCATAGCCGAAGGTCCGGCGGAAAAGCTTACGAAAACAAATAATGCTCAACCGGCAATCACAATGGTAAGCATAGCAACCATGCGTATTCTGCAGGTGGCCGGGATCAATCCCGAGGGTACCGCCGGGCACAGCCTGGGAGAGTATTCAGCACTTGTTGCTTCCGGCATCCTCATTCCGGAGACCGCGGTGAGACTCACGAGGATTCGCGGTGAACTGATGCAGAAGTGCGCTGATATGTACCCCGGCGGTATGCAGGCAGTTCTGGGCATGGACCTGGAGAAGGTTACCGAGCTGGTGGAAAAAGCCAAGGTAAAAGGACCGGTGGGTGTTGCAAACATGAACTCAAAGGGGCAGGTGGTGATCAGCGGGGCGAAGGTTCCGCTGGAATTCGCGGCGGAGCTCTGTAAAAATGAGGGAGCGAAGAGAGTGATCCCCCTTCAGGTTTCAGGAGCCTGGCACAGTCCTCTCATGGAAGATGCCGCAAGGGGTCTTGAAAGACCTGTCAGGGAAGCAGCCTTCTTCGATCCGGGCATACCCGTGGTTGCAAATGTAACCGCAAACTACATAACCGGAGTGGAAGAAAGCAGGAGACTTCTGATCAGGCAGGTGACTTCCCCGGTTCTCTGGGCCGACTCAATGAACCTGATGATAGAGAACGGATTCGACACCTTCGTGGAGGTAGGTCCGGGACAGGTCCTCCAGGGACTTTTGAAGAGGAACAGAGACCTCAAGGTTTACGGGACCCATGATTCCGATGCCCTCAAGAAAACCCTGGACGAACTTTCCTGAGGCCGATCAGTAAGCAATAGGCCCGTTCCCTCATGGAACGGGCTTTTCTCAGCTTGACCAGCCTGTACCCTCACAGCCTCCGCACATACCGTATTCTTCAAGTATCTCATTGTATATTTTGCCGGTTCCGTCGCATCTTCTGCAGGGAGTTGCAGGATCCGGCACATTTATCCTGCCGTCGCCTCCGCAGACATCACAGGGAGAGTCTCCGGGACCGTCGATACCGGTGCCTTTGCACCACGCGCATTTTACAAGTGTCATTTCCAAACCTTTCTCAGAAGTGATTCGATAACTCTGTCATGGGCCGGGAAAGCCAGAGAGGGAACGTCTTCCAGGTTCATCCATGAGAGGGCTGAAACGTCATCGGCGGGGGAAGGATCCCCCTTCCAGTTCTCCACCCTGAATACATAAAGGACCACGCTGCCGTAATCCGTTGTATCCTTATCGGCTCCCATGAGGGTGAATGTTCCTCCGGTTAGAAGTGTTTCCTCATACAGTTCCCTTTCCGCCGCCTCTTCCGGGGATTCCCCGAGATCCATGAATCCGCCTGGAAGGCAAAGCTCACCCAGCGCAGGAGGATTTGCTCTTCTGGCGATGAGAATTTTTTTATCCTTAAGCAGAACCAGTATTACCGCAGGCAGGGGATTTCTGTAGAATACCAGCCCGCAGCTGGAACAGACCGGATGGGGTGAGGAGATAACAAGTTCCCCTGAGCATGCGGGGCAAAAACGGGGAGGCCTGTAGAAGGAGGATCCATCCCTGACTGCAGGAACTGGTCCCATGGCTGGAAAGTGTCCCAGGAGGGTTCCCAGTGTCCGCGAAAAACTGGCGGCAATGGAACCGCGGAGATAGGCAAGTGCCCTGGGAACCGCGGCTTCCACGCTGTAGCCTCCTGCAAGAAGGACCGCGCATGATGCGGCAAGGGTGCAGCCTGTGCCGTGCACCTTGCCCGGAACTATCCTGCTTCCCTGGAACCAGGACAAACCGCTGGCTGTGGCCAGAACATCCGCAGGCTCACCCTGAAGGTGGCCACCCTTCAAAAGAACGTTTGCCGCTCCCATTTTTCTCAATTCCTGAGCGGCTTTTTCCATTTCCTTTCTGGTTCTCACCTTGAGGCCGGTGAGTACCTCTGCCTCGTCAAGGTTGGGGGTAGCCAGAAATGAAAGGGGTATGAGATCCCTCCTTATGGCGTTTCCCAGGTCATCTTCCCCGAGACCGTCTCCGGAGCCTGCAACCAGAACCGGATCGAGAACGTATGGGATTCCCCTGAGCCTTCTTTTCAGAACATCCGCCACGGAAGCAGCTGCTTCCAGGCTTCCCAGCATACCGGTTTTTACCGCACCGGGAACACCGTCATCACATGAGATCTCCATCTGGGAGGCAATGATGTCAGGTGGAACAGGTGTCCAGGATGATACCCCGCCGCTGTTCTGCACCGTGACGGCGGTAACCGAAATGCAGCCGTGCCCACCCAGGGCGGCCACGCTCTTGAGATCGGCGGCGAGACCTGCTCCTCCGCTGGGATCTGTCCCTCCCACAAGAAGAACCACAGGCCGTTGGACCGCTATGGCATTTAGGGCAATTCTCGTGTTAGGTTTCCAGTGATTATGCATAAAACAATTCTGTTAGTCCTGCTTGTTTCGATTGCGGTTCTGACGGCACAGGATGCCTGTGCCCTTTCAGAACCTACTATAGACCGTATTACCTTTACAGGCAATCTGCCTGTTTCACAGAGTGCTCTTCTCAGGGGAAGCGGACTTCACGAGGGGGTTTCCATCTTTCTGGTATCCTCGAACCAGGTAAGAGATGCGGTGACCGCAAACATGATGTCCCAGGGATATATGAACTGTGCGGTATCCGTTACCTGGCCAAGATGGGGTTCTGAAACCTACGAGGTCAAGATAGACGTTATTCCTGGTCCGCGATCACTGAGGGGGAACCTGTCCCTTTACGGAGACAGCCTTCTTTCGCCGGTTCAGCTGGAGGAACTGTTCCCGGTATCCTACGGCGAAGCGGTGAGTCCCTCTGACACTTCGTCATTCAAGAGACTGGTACTGGGCAGGTACTCTTCTCTGGGATATCTCAGGGCATCCGCAGAGGTTGAGCTGGAGAGGTTCTCCCAGGACTCCACCGATCTTCATCGGGATGTGACCATAATCTTAGAAAGGGGCAGCATCTGCTACCTTGGTTCACTGACTGTGAGCGGGAATCAGAAGGTGCGTGACCAGGTGGTTCTCAGGGAGTTCGATATTTCTTCGGGAGATCCCCTAAACATGGACGAAATGCGCTCCGGTCTCTCATCTCTTTATGGTCTTGGCCTTTTCAGCGGTGTTCAGATCGATTACGCAGGTCTTAGCCAGGGCCTCGACACCATTAATGTCACGGTAAGTGTAACGGAACAGGATTACATAGAAGTGGATATGGCCAGCGGTTACATTTCGCCTGAGGCCGTATTCGGCTCAGCCTACTGGACTCAGCCTAATATCATGGGCAACAACCAGATACTTAAAATAGGCGGGATATATACCCGATACATTACCAGGGGAAATTCAGGCAACGAATTCGAACCGCAGGTGGTTTACGAAGAACCCTGGTTCCTCTCAACCAGATGGCGATCGCAGCTTAAGCTGGACTATTATTACCTTCAGAGAAATCACCAGGAGGAACGGAGTTATGGTGGAGAACTGGGCTTCTCAAGGCACTTCGCAGATGTCTGGAGGTACAACTGCGGATACAGGATAGAAAGGCTCAGATACCGTTCCACCGAAGAGGATTCCACCGAAATCGTACAGGACTGGGTTACTTCTGCCAGGATAAGCAGCGGATTCACCCGTGACACCAGAACTCCCCTTCTCAATCCCTCCGGTGGATCATGGTTCAAAATAGCGGGAAGCGTTTCCGGGGGTATAGCCGGCGGGAGTATAGATTTCTATACGGTGGACAGCGAATTCAGACTTTTCTTTCAGGTGAACAGAAGGCTTGTTCTTGCCGGAAGAGCAGCAGGAAGTGTTGCTCTGGGTTACTCGGGAAACAGGGGAATTCCTCCCAACGACCGACTATACCTGGGAGGCGGGACCACGGTAAGAGGTTACGGATTTCAGACACTGGGCCCCCAGGATGAAGACGGCAATCCCCTTGGCGGAAACGTAATGGCCCTGGGTAACATCGAAGCCAGAGTGTCGGTATGGGGGAACCTGGGCGCCGCAGTTTTTGCCGATGGAGGGGGAATCTGGACTGACGTCCAGCAGGTGTCATCGGGAACCGCCGGCTTCGGAACCGGTCTTGGATTGCGCTACGACACACCCATCGGCCCCATAAGACTGGATTACGGTTTTGCGCCCACATGGTCGAACTCACTCAAACGGGGGAAGGTGTATTTTGCCATCGGCCAGGCCTTCTAAATATTTCAGAAAGGGATGCCTGGCAGCGGCGGCAGGAGCAGTTGTTTTGCTTGTTGTTTTTTACCTGCTCCTGGCATCGGGTGCGCTGGAAGGTCTTGTGAGGGCAATAGTACATCGTGCCACCGCCGGGCAGGAGTCAATCGTTAACATATATGGCGGAGCATCGGACCTCTTCAGCTCCACCTCGGTAGATTCGGTTGTGGTGACCAATGATCGGGGGCTGAAAGTGGCAGTTTACGGTGCCAGGGTTCAGGGTTCGGTCTTCGATTACCTTTTCCGTCATTCCGTAGATGCCATAACCGTGGACAGCCTTGTGATAATCACCGCCGGTCCTTCGGATAAACCCCCTGATACCTCCCTCTCTCCGATCTTCCAGGGAACTCTTGCCGGAATCGTTACAAGGGCGGACAGGGTGGAACTTGCATATGGCAGGATAACAGATATCCAGGGAACGGTGCTGGTTGATTCAATGAGTCTGGACGCCTCAATCACCAGTATAGATACAGCTACTGTTCAGATTGTCTCGGCGGTATCTCAATTGCCGGGCATTGGCATGGTAACGGGTTCAGGAGTTCTGAAAGTAGAGGATCAGCTCACCTCGCTGGAGAATTTTCAGGTGGTATCCCCTCCCGGCTCCCTCAATGTAAGCGGTGTGCTCCATGCAGACAGCACCATGGATTTCACCTTTTCAGGGCATGCCTCAACGGGTTTCATGCCGGATCTGCCCTTTGCCACCCTGGCCCTCAATGGTCACATCACCGGTTCTATTCCAAGACCTTCTGCCTTCATATCGGTAACAGAGGGGTGCATCAACTACGACGGTCTTTTGATCGGTATAACCGCAGACACCATCAGGGCAAACATGGACAGCTGTTCGGTATCCGGTTTGGAAGCCCGTACCGGAGGAATTGCAACCAGCATCTCGGGAGGTTTGACCTTCGCCGATATGGCCTGGAACTGCGCTCTCTTTCTGAGTCTTCAGAATACCGACGTTTCATCCTACTTCCCGGATCTTCCTGAAACCGAGTTGACAGGCACCGTTTCAGCATCCGGATACGGTATCGCCGATATTCTTCAGTTTTTCAGAGTTTCCGGTGCATTCGATAATTGTCTTGTGGAAGATTATGTGATCTCCAGTTTGAATCTGAATGCTTCAGGAAACACGGAATCCATAGACGGAGATGTGTCCGCATCGTTGGGTGGCGGGACTCTGGGATCGAGTTTCTCGGTTTCCCTTGGTGAACGTTTCATTCCTGTTGCCTGGAACGGCAGTTTGAGGCTGGGAATTCCCGATATGAGCATAGTGTCTGATTTCACAGGGCAATCCCTGGACGGTTTAGCCGGTTTCACGGCGGATCTCAGCGCCGAGGGAAACCTGGCTGCATTCACGGTCTCAGGCAGAACAGCTCTGCAGAGTGTCAGAATGGGTGATCTCACCGCCTCCGGTTTAGCCTTCAACGGCAACATGTCCTATGGTATGACAGGTGTGCAGGGTTCGGGATATCTTGGCGCAGACCATTTTTCACAACAGAATTTCAGTGTTTCAGGTTTGTCCTTTAACGGCTCTTTCGCAAAAAGTGAATCGGGTTTCAGGGCCACCGGTCATCTGAATACGGATTCCCTGCTTCTCAGGGATTCGGTGGATATATCATCCGGCGCAATGAACTCCTTTGTGGATCTGCGATCTTCCGGGATGCAGGAAACCGTCTCCTGTTCACTTTCTGTGTCGAATGCCTCCTATGGGGACATTTCAACTGACTCCCTGGTGCTGAACGGTTTTGTATCCAGGGATCGTCAGGGTATCTCAGGCAGTGGTTTTCTCTTCTCGGACAGTTTGTTCGCCGGGGGCAATTTCTATTCTCTTGAAACAGGTTTCACTTCCGAACCGGGCTATGTTACCATGGACAGTCTGAACATAGGGGCTCCCGGCAATCTGAATCTCAGTCTTTCCGGTGTTTTTTCCTATGGACCTGAGACCCTTGGTTTCTCATTGAACGGCATTACCCTTGTCAGATCCAGCAAGCTGCGTTTGATCTCTGAAGGAGATCTCCATGTGACCTCTGACTCTTCAGGTGTTCTGCTGGATACCCTGTGGCTGGACCTGCCAAGCGGTGTAATAACCGCCGACGGATGGCTGAGAGGAGATTCCATCGGCGTATCGGCCATTATGGAAAATGTTGATATATCATCTATTACATCCATGTTCGGATTATCGGTTCCCCTGTCTGGAATTCTGGGAGCCGGGGTTTCCATTAACGGTCACATGGGAGATCTGAATACCGAAACCAGTGTGATGATCGACCATCCGACCTACGACGAGTGGGACAGTTCAGACAGTATTTCCATTAGTATCAGCACAACAGGCGACTCACTCCTGGTGAACGGAATATGGTCATGGACCGACGGTATCAGATCCGGTATGCGCATGGGATTCGACCACATCTGGAACGATGAAAATTCTCTTGACCTGACCCTCCCTGATCTGATGTGGCTGGAGGCTGAGCTCACCGGTGTAGGCGACGAACTGTTCTACCTGCTTCCGATGCCTCTGAAAACCAGCGGTGCAAGTGTAAGCGCAAGAATAGAATACCAGAGGGATTCCGGTGAATTCTCAGCTGGCATTGCTTCACATTTCAACAGACTCTACCTCACGAATCCGGGGATTGAATTCCCGGGAGTGACCATATACATGACCTACCCTGATCCTCAGGAAGACGGAAGCTTCAACGGAACCCTTACCCTGAACTCAGGTATCGGGCAGCAGACCACCCTGGAAAGCAAGCTTCTCCTGGATATCGGAGAAGACCTTTCTTTCACCGAGGGTACCCTTCCCTTCCAGCTCAGGGGCTACGACTTCCATGCGGTTTTCACCGGATGGGAAACCCTGATAGCAGGTGTCGGCTGGCTTAAGATCTCGGGAATAGTGAATTCCAGCAGTGATGACATCACCCAGCGCCCCAAGGTTACAGGCAAGATAAACATTGATGCCGCAACAATATCCATGGGTGGAGGCGGCGCCATAGAAGGTTCGTCCGGTTCCCCCTCTTCATCATCGGATGAGCTTCCTCTGGATCTGAACATCAGGATATCAGGTGACAGAGGTATATGGTTCAGAAACAGTTATGCCAATGTTGAGCTTTCCACCCAGATCGACATTACAACCGTAAGAAACAGACTGGCCATCGGCGGTGACGTCAGGGCGGTTAGGGGAGGAGTTTACCTTCTGGGAAGGGAGTTCCGCATTACCCAGGGTGAAATACGCATTCTGCAGACCACACC
>CAZNFQ010000009.1:0-40152 GCA_964571965.1 uncultured bacterium
TGGGAATGAACTGCACCATCCTTGCCCCTGAAAGCCTTCAGCCCGAGCAGGAGCTTGTGGACATGGTCCTGGGTCTTGCCGAGGAGAGCGGTTCGGAGATCAGGATAACCGATAACGTCCAGGAAGCCGTATCCGGCGCAGATGTGATCTACACCGACGTCTGGGCATCCATGGGCGAGGAAGACAAGGCAGCGGAGAGAATAGCACTTCTTAAACCCTACCAGGTGAACGAAGAGCTTATGGCGGCGACGGGCAACCCGGACTGCCTCTTCATGCACTGCCTTCCTGCGGTAAAGGGCAACGAAGTTACCTTCGAGGTCATCGAGGGTCCCCAGTCCGTTGTATGGGACGAGGCAGAGAACCGGAAGCACACCATCAAGGCCCTGATGGTTGCAACCGTCTGCTAGCTGAGCTCTTGATTGAATGGGCGCCCGGGGTAATTCCCGGGCGCTTTTCAGTTTTCTTCGTGGAGGAGCTTAAGGTAGGACTGGTATCTTCCCCGGTCTATGATTCCATTTTCCACGGCCTGTCTTACTGCGCATTCAGGTTCGGTTTCATGCAGACAGTCTCTGAACCTGCACTGGGGCAGATCCAGGAATTCACGGAAACAGAAACGCAGCTCAGGGGTGGGGATATGATCGACGGAGAAGGCTCTGAGGCCCGGGGTGTCCATAAGGAATGTTTCTTCTTCCAGGCGGATGAGCCTTGCGGAAACCGTTGTGTGCCGGCCCTTGGTGGTTTTTACGTTGACCGCTCCCACCTTCAGTTCGATGTGAGGGTTGACTGCCTTGATCAGGGATGTTTTTCCCGCTGCTGAGATCCCCGCCAGAACCACTGTTTTGCCGTGGATGGCGTTTCTGAACTCATCTATTCCCGCACCGGTTTTAGAACTTGTTTCGATGACCTTGTACCCGGCGGTTTCCTGGTAGACCCTTCTTAGTTCCTCAGGGTCGGCGGCGTCATTTTGTCCTTTAAGATCAACCTTGTTGAAAACGATGGCGGCCTTGAGTCTGCTCCATTCGGCAGAGGCCAGGGCCCGGTCGATGAAACCTCTTCTAAGTGGAGGGCTCGCAATGGAAGCCACCACCATTACCAGGTCGATGTTCGCTGCCAGTGTCTGCATCTTTCCCAGGGGTGAGGTTCTCTCAAGGGTTCCCTTTCGCTTCAGAACTTCCTCCACATACCAGGCGCCCCGGTCCTTTTTGACCTTTACGCTGTCGCCGCAGACAGGGTTGCCCGTAACCCTGAATACGTTGCTGGAGACCCTGGCTTTTTCAGTTGAGCCGTCTTTGAACAGAAGGGTTACCCCACGCCTTCCGGCGGAGGCTATTCTTGCAATGCTGTCAGTTTTCCCCGTAATGAACCACCTCGATGAGTTTGATGTTTTCAAGCCACTCTTCGGTATGCTTCGGGAAATATATACCTTCGGGCAGTATAATGATTTCCGAAACTCCGAATTCCCTCAGACTGGCTTCTTCAGCATTTTCCCATGCCGCCCTGTCAGTTGAGACGAAAATACCTCTGGGATCGTATATGCCGTTTGCCAGAGCCATGCCCGGTATGAGCAGCTCGTTTACGGCGGAAGCCCCTGTTTCAGGCAGCGCCACACTACTGTAGAAATCCCTTACCCTGACATATTCGCCAATTTCAGGGTATGTGGATATCCACTGGAATGACGGGAAGACAATTACCGCCGCTGTGATCAGCTTCAGTCTCCTGTCCTTGAAAAGCCTTCCCATCTCCATGAAGATGAAGGGAACCGCAAGCAGGAAAAGCTGATCTATGTAGCGGGGGAGAACCAGAGAACCGAAAGCCAGGGAGATGATGAGAAGTGCGAAGTTCACGGTAAATGGCGTCCTGAACTGCCATTCTCTGAAATTGCCGTAGAAGATCGCAGCCCCGGGGGCACCCAGGATAAGTACGGACCTCAGAAGGGCCCAGGGGAGGAACGTGATGGGGTTAGGTGTGGGGTAATCCATTGACGCAACAGAGTATTTCACCTCTGCGGAAGCCCAGAAGAAAGATCCTGCACAGGTTTTGTGAAAGAGAAGCCATACTGCTGCGGCGGCCATAAGGATCAGCATTCTCTTCCAGTTTTTATCCCGAAGGCAGCTCCAGCCTCCGTAGATGAACCCTTCCGGTCTTGCCAGAGCTGCGATGATGGTTCCCGCGGTCCTTCCCCCGGCTGTGTAAAGAAGGAAAACGGCCCCCATGAGAGGTATGGCGGAATTGCCCCTTATGGCCAGAAAGATGAACGCCGGGTTGAGACCCAGGTAAACAGCCGCTGCTTCCCCTTTGCCGCCCTTTCCAGCCGCGTGGTAGGCTGCTGCAAGAACAAGGGCTGCGGTTAAGAGGGTCAGAAATGCCCTGTAAAGGGTTCCCGCCGGTATTCTCGTAATGCCGATGGCAAGTTCCAGGGGTTTGGGCACGGTGTTAGGGTAGTATTGCCGCCAGTCGTCTGTAACTCCGTTATGGGAGATAGTTAAAGAACCTGTACTCACAAGTTGTCTGGCCCACATATCGTGGGCATTCCTGTCGGGGTCGGGAAGGTCTCCGCCGAGAAGAAGCAGAACTGCGGCCAGGGGAAGTATTGCAAGTAAAGCTGTGCTCAGTTTCAGTTTGCAGGCTCCGTGAGTCTAATGATAAATTCATCGGGACGGCCCCAGCCCAGAACTTCCCTTACCCTTTTCTCCATATACAGGGAGTCGTTCTGAAGCAGATCGATCACACTGTTCAGAGAATCTATCTCTCTGGTCAGAGAATCGTTGGCAGCCTGTACGGCATCTATCTGCCTCTCCATGTCGGTGATTGCCATGAAGCCGTTTCTGTTGAACAGAAGTATGGCACCTGCTATGAGGAAGGCGGCGGTTACGAGGAGAGTGGTGAAGAGTCTTGCTCTTCTTGTTTCTTCAAGCCGCCTTTCCCCGTACATCAGATCATCCTCTGACTATGCTCATTCCGGCATACTCAGCTGTTCCCTCCAGAGCCTCTTCGATACGCAGGAGCTGGTTGTACTTGGCGGTGCGGTCGGTTCTGCAGGCAGATCCTGTTTTAATAAGACCGGTGTTCCTTGCCACAGCCAGGTCTGCTATGAACGTGTCCTCGGTTTCACCGCTTCTGTGGCTTATTACAGCCGCCATACCGTTCCTGTGGGCGGTATCTATTGCCATGAGGGTTTCGGAAACGGTTCCTATCTGATTCAGCTTGATGAGGATCGCGTTGGCTGCTTTCATTTCGATGCCCTTATTGAGCCTGTCCACGTTGGTTACGAAAAGGTCGTCTCCCACAATGTGTATACGGTTTCCCAGCCTTTCGGTCATGAGCTGCCAGCCTTCCCAGTCGTCCTGAGCATGGCCGTCTTCAATGCTGATTATGGGGAAGGTGTTCACCAGTCTTTCCCAGTAGTCAACCATTTGTGCCGAGTCGAAACCTGCTGGATCTTCCCCGTGCATGTAATAGCGACCCTGCCGGTAGAATTCGCTGGATGCAGGATCAAGGGCGATGAAAACATCCTCTCCGGGGGTGTATCCGGCTGCCTTTATGGTTTCAACTATGAATTCCAGAGCTTTTGTGTTGTCCGGCAGATCAGGGGCAAGGCCGCCTTCATCTCCTACGCTGGTGGACATCCCTGCCGCTTTTGCTCTCTTTTTCAGGGTCTGGAAGATTTCAGCACCTGCCTGAAGAGCTCTGCGGAATGTGTCGAAACCAGCGGGAACAACCATGAACTCCTGAAGGTCGATGGGGTTTGAAGCGTGCTGTCCTCCGTTGATGATGTTCATCATGGGTACCGGAAGAATTCTGGCGGAAGGACCGCCGAGATAGCTGTAAAGCGGGACCATCAGGCTGTCAGCAGATGCCCGGGCGCAGGCCATGGAAACCGCCAGAATGGCGTTGGCTCCCAGTTGGCTTTTGTTGTGGGTGCCGTCCAGTTCAATCATGAGCCTGTCTATCTCGAACTGGCACGATGCCTCTTTGCCCAGGAGAGCCGGAGCTATTTTCGTGTGGATGTTGTTAACGGCGTTCTGAACGGATTTCCCCAGGAATGCCTTTCCCCCGTCACGAAGCTCAACTGCTTCATGGTCTCCGGTGGATGCGCCGCTGGGAACCGCGGCTCTTCCAAAACTGCCGTCATCCAGGGCCACATCAGCCTCTATGGTGGGGTTGCCCCTGGAATCGATTATCTGTCGTCCTCTGATATCGATAATTTCTGCCATTTTCTTCTCCTTGCAGTATATGATTTCCAGCTTGAAATATAGTTGGAATTATCAGCTGAGAACGGGATGTTCCTCTTCCAGCCCGGAACCGTATGCCCGTAGAATGTCCTGATGGGGTCTTGCCTTGATTATCTCTATGAATGCCCTTGAAAGGTTCGGATCGAACTGTGTTCCGGATTGACCGTTGAGCTGTTCAAGGGCGAATTCCTCTCCGGGGGATTTCCTGTAAACCCTGTTGCTGGTCATGGCATCGAAGGCGTCGGCAACGGTGAGGATTCTGGCCGCCATGGGTATGCTTCTGCCGGAAAGACCATCTGGATAACCTTTGCCGTCATATCGTTCATGATGATGGCGTATTGCAGGCAGAAGGTTTTTGAAGGCTTTCATGGGCTGAAGGATGCTGCAGCCCTTAGCCGGGTGGGTTTTGATGATATCGTATTCCTCGCTGGTGAGTTTGCCAGGCTTGTTCAGTATATCCTCGGGGATTCCTATTTTGCCTATGTCATGGAGCAGGGCGGCGTTCCAGAGGTCGTTTCTTTCTTCGCCGGAAAGACCGAGTCTGTCCGCCAGGGCAAGGGTGTATGCGGTAACATTCCTGGAATGGAAATGGGTGTATTTGTCCTTGGCGTCCACGGTTTGTGCAAGGGTTGTTATCGTTTCCAGATAGTTGCTCTGGTTCTCTCTGTGCTGCAGTGAGTTGCACAATGCTGAAGTGGCATGACGCAGAAGAATGGGAATGAACCTGCTGGAAGGAAGAAGCTGGCGTCTTCCATGCCATGAGCCCATAAGCATCCAGCCGTGTATCTTGCCGTAGTCATCAAGTTTCGTAATGGTGAATTCGGGAGAGTTCTCGAAGGTCTTGATCTTGTCGCCCACGAACGTTTCTGAGCGTACGCCTATCATCATCTCGGATGCCTGTTTTTTGCCGAGATTCTTTTCCAGCTGCCTCTCCATGGCGGCAAAAACCCTTTCGCCGGGAATGGCTTCGTTGCTCAGTACATATCTGTATGGATTGCCGTTTTCAATGGCTATGAAGAGCCCGATAAGGTCGAAGGGAATGAAATCCCTGAGGCCCCTGGCGATTGTGGATACCGATGAGGCTATTTCCAGGGAAGATGAGAAACCGCTGGTGACCAGATTGATCTTCTGCAGTTCTTTATTGTTCTGCAGAAGTTCATCGGTCATGCTCAGGTTCTTCAGCTGATTTCCCAGCTGGGCGGCGTAAAGGGCGAGGAGTTTCAGGTCCCTGGTTTTGAACCTGTCGCGTTTTCCGCTTCTTCCTGCAATGATGATCCCAAGGTTCTCTTCGTCTGTGGGGATAACGGTACCCATGAAAGAAGCGCTTGTTCCGGACATGTCGGTGTTCTTCGAATCACTTGGGTCGAGAAGCACCTCGCCGCCTGACTGCATGGTTCTGCTTGCCAGGAAGTACCACGTTACTTCATCGGCGAAATCACCTTTGCCATGGTCTACGGCTTTTTCCAGCATGGTGCCGCTTTTGTCGTCTTTGAGATAGATCCTCAGGGAATCAGCGCCGAAGCTTTCAGCTGTTTTTGAACCGAACAGCTTGAGGGATTCCAGTCTGTGGTCCTTATTAATGCGGTTCGCAACGGTAAGTTCATGAAGTATTTTGAGTTCCGTGTAAGTGATGTCGGAAAAATTAGCCCGCTGCTCGTTTTCCGCCCTCTTCACTGCCTCCATTATCTCGGCACTTGTGAAGGGTTTGGTTATGAAGTCGTATGCACCCTGTCTTATCGCTTCCTTTGCAAGATCCACCGATGCGTGGCCGGTGAAAAGAATAACGAAAGTGTCCGGGTTTATGTCTCTGATGGAGCCCATGAGTTCCAGGCCGTTAGTGTCCGGAAGGAGAATGTCGCAAAGCACGATCGGGTAGGATTTTTTGCTGAAGAGCTCGGAAACGTCATTTCCTGAACCTGCGGAATCTGACGAGTAGCCGTTCTTTTTGAGGGTTTCAGTGACGATCTCGCATATCACGGGATCATCATCTATTACCAGGACCCTGGGATGTGTGGTTTCCACCTATTTATCCTTCCTGCCCCTGGTCGATTCCCAGTCTTTTCATTCTGGCCAGAAGAGTTGTTCTTTTAAGCCCCAGCATACGAGCCGCTCCGGATTTCACACCATTGCATGAATCTAGAGCTTTTTGAATATAGTGACGCTCCACTGCATCAACAATCTTGTCCAGGCTGAGTCCCTCGGTATTCTCGCTTGAGGTGTCAGAACCTTCTGCCCACCCCCCTATCCATGAGGGAAGATGCTCTCTTGTGATTTCCCCGCTGCCGGCAAGAACCACAGCACGTTCCATTACGTTCTCCAGCTCTCTGACGTTCCCGGGCCAGGAATAGGTAAGAAGCGCAGTTACGGATTCATTGGAAAGGGTGTTTCCTGCAAAGGGCCCCTTCAGCCTTCTGAGAAAGTGTTCCGCCAGGGGAATGATATCTGAGGAACGTTCCCTGAGAGACGGTATGCGTATCTCGAATACGTTAAGCCTGTAAAAGAGGTCCTGTCTGAAATTTCCGGCTTTGACTTCTTCCTTGATGTTGCTGTTGGTGGCGGAGATAAGCCTCACGTTCACCGGAACGGGTGATGTTGAACCCACAGGGGTTACTTCTCTTTCCTGCAGTGCCCTGAGCAGCTTGATCTGCATGGGCTGCCCCATGTTGCCAATTTCATCCATGAAGAGGGTGCCTCCCTCTGCGGCCTGAAAATGGCCAATGGTGGTGGAGTGGGCACCGGTATAGGAGCCTCTGGCATGACCGAACAGCTCGCTTTCCAGAAGGCCTTCGGGTATTCCTCCGGAGTTAACTGACACGAAGGGGCTGGTGGAACGGTTGCTCATCCTGTGCAGGGCCCTGGCGATCATTTCCTTGCCCGTCCCGCTTTCTCCTGTTAGAAGAACCGAGCTGTCCGTTGTACTTACCTTTTCCACAAGATCCATTACCCTCCGCATTCTTCTGCTTTCCACCACCAGGGACTTGCCCGATGAGTGTCGCTGCAGCCTCTGCTTTTCTATTACGGTTCTTACTGCTGTGATCAGCCTGTCTGCAGAGAACGGTTTTGGTATGTAATCCATCGCTCCAAGGTCGATCGCTTCCCGGATGCCGTCTATGGAAGCAAAACCGGTGATCACAATGGCGGACATGTAAGGGTGTTTCTCTCTTGCTATGCGCACTATCTCTATGCCGTCCCCATCCGGGAGTTTAACATCGGTGAGAAGAAGGTGGTATTCCTTAGTGCGCATTCTGGCCATTGCCTGCCTGCTGCTTGAAGCAGTATCGCAGACGAACCCGTTGGAATCAAGCACCTCGGTGACGAAGTTCAGCATTTCCGGTTCATCGTCTACAACGAGAACCCTGTATCCCCTCCTTGAAGCTTCCATGCGTATAGTATCAGGAAGAAGTCAACCGGTGTCAATATGCTGACGGAGGCCAAATGGAGCGCTGGCAATATTTTGTCGCAACATTGTTCGTTCTGGGTTGTTCAAACAGGCCTGCTCCGGACGACAGCTATTTTATATCCATAGATGACTATAACAGAGTATCGGTGGACACCGTTGCCAGCCAGATTATCCTGCCTGATTCCACACTTGAGGTTTTCCCTGATTCCTCTTTCACCGCGGACAGCATTATCTCAGATACTCTTGCTGTTGAAGCGGATTCCCTGGAACCGGTGCCGGACAGTCTGGCTATGCCTGAAGACTCTCTTCCCCCTGATACACTTCAGGTCCCGGAAGAAATTGATTCATGGCAGGTTGCCCGTCTGGAAATCAGGGGTTCCCTTTATCAGACTCTGGGTTCGCTTGCCGATGTTGATCCCGATATACTTGGAGCCCATTGCGTAAGGTATCTAGTCTGGGAGATGAATCCCTGGAACGGATTCATCGCCGGTGATTCCCTGATAATTCTTTACGACACTACCCCCGCTGAGAGAGAGAACATGGTGATGGCATTCCGTTACATTCCCGTATGCGGGTCTGCGAATCACTCCTTTTCCGGTTTTGTCTATAAAAGAACAGGTGATAACTGGCCTTCGGTCTGGAAACCTGACGGAACGGAACTTGTGAAGCTTCTTGACAGACTTCCCCTCAGAACGTTCGAAGAGATCACGAGTGTCTACGGTGAACCAAGGGGCAACCACAGCCATGCCGGGATCGATTTCAAAGCACCGGAGGGAACCCCGGTCTTTTCCGTAACCGGGGGTATCGTTGCAAGAACCGACTGGAACACTCAATACAACGGGAGATGTGTAGAGATAGATTTTGGAGGTTATTCCGAAATGTTCCTTCATCTGAGTGAGATCGACGATTCAATTCTGCCCGGAGTCGCAGTCCAACCCGGTGACCCGGTGGGAACGGTGGGCAACACAGGCATTTCATCCGCACCCCATCTTCATTATCAGATAAATGATCCCGAGGGTTACTCCATAGACCCCTACCTGTACTTCAGCAGTCACAGACGCAGTCTGGGGGAAGCGGATATGGGATCCTTCAATGCACAGGTGGAAGCCTGTATGGCAAGGATGGGCAGCTGACGTGAGTCGATTCACGGTACTTACCCTGAACTGGAACGGCAAAGACGTTCTCCAGCCCATGATCGAGTCTCTGGAGAAAGACCTGGAACGTCTTGACGGAGAGCTTCTTGTGTTTGACAACGGTTCCACGGATGGTTCACAGGACCAGGCGGAAGCCAGGTGGAAAGACCGTTCATGGTTTCATCTTGTCCGTTCTCCGGATAACCTCGGTTTCGCCGGCGGTGCCAACAGGGCCATTGCCCACCTCGATTCGGAGGTAATAGTTCTGGCCAATTCAGATACGGTTTTTCTTCCCGGGAGCCTGGAGGTTCTTCTGGAAGCTGTGGAGGAGGACCGGAGCCATGGGATAACAGGACCCCGACTTCAGTGGCCGGATGGCACCCTTCAACCGTCCATGAGGGATTTCCCCTTTCCAGGAGCCCTTATCAGAGAACACCTCCCCTTTTTCAGAAGACGCTGCGCGATTAATGATCCCCATGAAAGGGCTTGCCGGGTGGACTGGCTGGTAGGTGCGGTAATGGTTTTTCGCCGATCGCTTTTCAATGAAGCCGGAGGGTTCGACAAAGAGTTTTTCTTTTATCACGAGGAAACGGAACTTCAGTACAGATTGAACAAAATGGGATACAGATCCTTCTTCGTCCCCCGTGCCTGTGTTATGCATATTGAAGGAGCCTCTGCCAGGCAGAAGTTTGGTCACGCCACATACACGAAGTATATTCATGCGAAGATAAAGTTTCTTCGAAAACACGGATATGCAGGCTCTGTGACTCTTTTCAGAGTGTTCATGGGGTTTTTGCAGTGGTGCAGACTCGCTGCCGGTCTTCTTGTTCCCGGTCTCAGGCGGCGGGATATCAGGTTCACCTTCTCTTACTGCAGGATGGCTTTGAAAGAGCTTTTCCGGCGTGATGGACGGGACAACAGATGACAGCTATTCTCGGGTTGAACTGCTACAAGCATGATGCGGCTGCAGCGCTTCTCATCGACGGTGAACTGGTTGGTGCCGCCGAAGAGGAGAGATTTACAAGAAGAAAGCATGATCCGGGTTACCCGAAGAATGCCATAAACTTCCTTCTGAAGAATTCGGGACTGAAACCGGGAGATATCCAGCATACCGCATACTATATGATTCCCGGGAATGTCCGCAGAGAGACCTTCAGAGCATTCCCAGGCTACTTTTCCAGGCAGGGCGCATTCAGGTTTTTCCTGGGGCAGCTGGGGGGATCCATTCGAATGAGTTCCATTCCCTCCAGGATGAAGGAGCATCTGGGTGATTCATTTGCGCCCCGTTTCCACTTCATAGACCACCATGTTGCCCATGCCTGGTCCGCCTGGCTGGGAGCGGGATGCAGGGACACCGCGGTTCTTTCCATGGACGGTGCCGGAGAAAGGCACTCCAGCCTTACAGCTTCCATAGGCGAGAGCGGCCTTGTGGAATACAGCCGTACGCATCTTCCTGATTCTCCCGGTCTGTTCTATTCCGCCCTTACAGCTTACCTGGGTTTCACTCCGGATAATGACGAATACAAGGTTATGGGTCTCTCCAGTTATGGGAAACCGGAATATCTGGATCTTTTCAGAAGGATAATCCGTGCCGAAAACGGCAGGTTCATTATTGACAGAAGCCTGCTCGATGTTTCCATGGGTGTACACCATGCTTCCTTCAGCAAGGAGGTTTCAGATATCATCGGTCCTCCCAGGGACAAGTCCGGGGGTGATCCGAAGTCTGTGCATGAAAACATTGCGGCAAGCGCACAGAGAGCCCTTGAAGAGGCCGGGATGTCCATGGTTGAATTCCTTCGGGAAAGGACTGATAGCGACCTTCTGGTGGTGTCAGGCGGAACGGCATTGAACTGCGTGATGAACGGGCTGTTCGAACGGAATAGCGGTTTCAGCGAAGTTTTGCCCTTTCCCGCTCCCAACGATTCAGGAACATCTGTGGGGGCCGCAGTCGCCGTTCACAGGAAAATGTATCCGGAAACGGCCCTGAAACCACTGGACACTATGTACCTGGGGCCGGGTTTCACGGATGCGGAGATTCGTGAAGATCTTCACATGGCTAAACTTAATCCTTCAATGCCCCGGGATCTTGCGGCAAAAGCGGCAGCCATGATAGCTGACGGCAAGGTGGTGGGACTTTACCAGGGCAGGATGGAGTTCGGTCCGAGAGCCCTTGGTAACAGGTCGATACTGGCTGATCCCAGGCGAGCCGAAATGAAGGATGTGGTGAACGGGGTAGTGAAGCATCGCGAAGGCTTCAGGCCATTTGCGCCGGCGTGTCTTGAGGAGGATGCCGGGAAGTATTTCCATGGGTGCGTGAAGTCATCATACATGATAAAAACATATCCTGTGGTTCAGGGGATGGGAGAAGTCATTCCAGCTGTTACTCATGTGGATAATACCGCCAGAGTTCAGACCGTATCCAGAGAAGAGAATCCCTTCTATTACGATGTTATAAAGGCATTCAAGGATATCACCGGGGTTTCAGTCATTCTTAACACCAGCTTCAATATCAGAGGCGAACCCATTGTAAACACCCCTGTGGACGCGGTAAGATGTTTTTACGGAACGGGTATTGACGCTCTGCTGATGCCGCCGTATCTCCTTGTTAAGGAAAATGTTCAGGAGATGAGGGACTGAGGTGAGCATCATACTTGGACGGGGAACCGTCCTCATAGTTGATTCCGATACGGAAAGAGCTTCCAGAATCCGTGCACAGGCATCGGATTTCGGGTACAACTGTACCGTTGAGGGAACAGCCAGAACCGCACTCAGAAGGGTTAAGACAAGGGCTGTAAACGTAATCGTGGCCAGCTCCGAGCTTACCGATCTTCACATGGATACCTTCCTGGAGTCCCTCTCCAGAGCAAATGTGGATTCAAGTGTGGTTATCTACGGCAAGAACATCAGCGCTGCAAAAGCCATTGAATGGATGAGGGCAGGGGTGGTGGACATACTCCTGGATCCCTCGGATGGTGAAGCCCTTAGAAACGCTTTACAGACGTCATTTGCCAGGTCTTCTCTGAAACTGGTGTCCAGATCCGCGCCCCATCAGAAAACCACAGCGCGTGATCCGGGCGGCAGGATGCTTTACAGAAGCAGATCCATGATCGAACTCATGAAAAAGGCGGCCCGGGTGGCACCGGTCAAAGCCACTGTGCTTCTTTCAGGAGAGAGCGGAACCGGTAAAGATGTTCTAGCACGTGAGATCCACTCCCTCAGCCGAAGACCGGGTAACTACATTGCCATCAACTGCGCCGCCATTCCGGAAACCCTTCTGGAAAGCGAGCTCTTCGGTCATGAAAGGGGAGCGTATACCGGCGCCGAGACTCAGAGGCAGGGCAAATTCGAAGCTGCTGATTCGGGAACCCTTCTCCTTGATGAAATTGGTGATATGCCCCTTCCGGTTCAGGCTAAGCTTCTCCGGGTTCTCGAGGAGGAAACCGTTACCAGGCTTGGAGGCAACAGGCCGATTCCAGTGGATGTCAGGGTTATAGCAGCCACCAACAGGGATCTCCTGGAGATGGTTCAGGATGGCAGTTTCCGTGAAGACCTTTACTACAGACTCAAGGTCATAGAGCTTCACATTCCTCCACTCAGATCAAGGAAAACCGACATTCCGCTCCTTGCAATGGCTCTTCTCAGGCAGGCGGCGGAAAGGCACAACCTCTCCATGCCCGAGGTGGAACCCGAAGTCATTCAGAGGTTGAAGACCTATCGCTGGCCGGGCAACGTAAGACAGCTTCGAAACATGATGGAGAGCATTCTGGTAACCTGCGGCGACAGAATTACCATCGAAGATCTTCCGCCGGAGTTCGAAAGGGAAAGGGATGACACCTGCAGTACCCTGGAACTGTGTCTGCCAATGGTAATCTCGGAGGTTGAGGAAGAGGTTATAAAGAAAACCCTGGAACTCACCGGGGGTAATAAAACAAGAACCGCTTCACTTCTCGGCATCGGAAGAAGAACTCTTCAGAGAAAACTTGAATCCTACGAATCGAAATAGACTTTAATCGAGGGGAGAAGGTATGAGGGTTGTCACACCGAAGACAATCGGAGCCAGACAGGTTCTCTTCGCGGTTGCGGCTGTGGTGCTGGTCATCTGGTTTCTCAACGGAGGACCGTTCTACATAGTCGGACCCGAAGAGCAGGGCGTGGTGCTAACGTTCGGAAAGCTTACGTCCATTAACGGCCCGGGATTCCACTTCAAGCTGCCCTGGCCTGTTCAGACGGTGATCAAGGCTCCGGTGAACATAGTACAGAGGATAGAGATAGGATTCAGATCCATAGAATCACATGGGGCAACCGAGTACATAGGCTTCAATGATCCGGATATGCTTCTCGAGGCTCAGATGCTCACAGGGGACGAAAACATCATCAACTGCTCGGTTATAGTTCAGTATCGCATAGGCAATGCTGCGGATTTCCTGTTCAACGTAAGGGAACCCGCTGAAACCCTCAGGGATATCTCAGAAGCATCCATCCGGCAGGTCATAGGCGACAACGCAGTTGACGCCGTGCTAACCACCGGTAAACTCGAAATGCAGACCCGCATAATGGACCAGGTGCAGGAGATGGTAGACACCTACGGAATGGGTCTTGACATCGTAGCCGTTCAGCTAAAGGACGTGCAGCCTCCAGCCCAGGTTTCCGATGCATTCAAGGATGTTGCCACTGCCCGTGAAGATATGCAGTCTTACATAAACGATGCAGAGGGTTACCGTAACCAGGTCATTCCAGAAGCCCGTGCCGATTCTGTTACCATGGTGAATGAAGCCCTGGGCTATGCGGCTGTGAGGATCAATACCGCCCGTGGAACAGCGGAGAGGTTCACGGCTGTTGCCGCGGAGTTTTCTAAAAGCCCGGTGGTTACAGCTTCCAGGCTTCACCTGGAGATGCTGAGGGACGTCATGCAGGACGTGCACCTCACCATAGTTGCAGAGGACGCCGGGGCACTGACCCACTATAACCTTGAGGGAGGTATGTGATGAGAATACCTGCAAAACTCAAGGGATGCGTTACCGGGGTCATCGTTCTTTTCGGTCTTCTCGTGTTCTTCGGAGCTTTCTTCATCGTTGATGAAACCGAGCAGGCGGTGATACTTCAGCTTGGGCGTCCGGTGAAAGTGATAATCGGAAACAGAACCGAAGATGAACTTGCTGAGATGGAAGAGTGGATGGCTGATAATGCACCGGGTGTTTCACTCAGCTCAGGAGCCGGTCTGTATTTCAAGATTCCGTTCCTGCAGCAGGTAAGAATGTTCGACGACAGACTTCTGGAATACGATGACGCACCCTCCGATGTGGTAACCAGGGATAAGAAACACCTTCAGGTTGATTGTTATGCCAGATGGCGCATAGCAAATCCCCTTCTCTTCCTGCAGAGCGTACAGACCATCAATGCCGCCCAGTCACGCCTGGATGACGTGATCTATTCTGTACTGAGGCAGGAGATTGGCCGAAGCGATCTGATCCATATTGTCAGGAATACGAATGCTCCCGTTGGTCTGGGTGAGTATGTGACCCTTGTGGATAACGTTTCCTACAGCGATACCACCGAAGAGAATATCACCATGACAGGCAGTGGAGAGATAGTCGAGGTGATAAGGCTTATCAGGATCCCCGAGGGTCAGGGCAGGGAGGCTCTTCTTACACGGGTCACCAACTCCACCAGGATCATGACCGAGGAATACGGTATTCAGCTTATAGACGTCAGGATCAAGAGAGCGGATCTCCCGTCGGAGAACCTTCAGGCCGTGTTCACCAGGATGCAGGCCGAGAGGAACAGGATATCCACAAGGTACCGAGCGGAGGGTCGCAGGATGGCACAGACCATACTCGCTGAAACAGACCTCCGTGTGGACAGCATAAGGTCACTGGCGGAATTGAACTCGCTGAGGATCAGAGGCACGGCAGACAGTACCGCTGCTTCAATATACGCTTCAGCATACCAGTCTTATCCTGATTTCTACAGGTTCATGGAATCTCTGGAAACCCTGGACAGGATCGTAGGTTCGGATGACGAACTGGTACTGAGTACAGACGGTATTTTTGCGTACTTTGCATCTCCTCCGGGTGAGATGAGGTGAAGCATCTCTTCCTCACCGGTGCCACAGGGCGCCTGGGAAGAACGATACAGGCTGATTTCACTGAAGAATGGGTCATGCACCCCTGCTCCCGGAGCAGGGGTGTGGACCTGTGCTCGGCAAAACCCGGGGAAGTGTTTCCCGAACAGACGGATTTCTGCCTGAACTGTGCCGCTGTTTCCTCCCGGGGCGGCTGCGTGAAAAATCCATCTGAGGCTTTTCTGCTTAATTCAGTCTGGCCGGCAAGGCTTGCGGAGTACTGCATCCAGAACGGGAAAAGACTGGTTCACATATCCACCGACCTCGTTTATTCAGGAGGTATCCCCCCGTATACCGAAAGCTCACCTGCGGTACCGAAGTCCCTCTACGGCTGGACCAAGCTTCTTGGAGACAGGGCGGTGCTAAGGCGGAATCCCGGGGCTCTTGTTGTAAGAACCTCTGTGCTTGTGGGGAAAAGCGGTGCCGTGAATCCTACCTTCACCGAGGATATTCTAACTGGAAAGGCGAAGCAGTTTCACGTGGACTGTTTCAGAAACCACACTGACATACATCTTCTTGCCGGATACCTGGAAAGGGCTCTCGGTTCTGCTTTTTCCGGTCTTGTTCTGGCTTCTGCTCCCTACTCTGAATCCCGTGCAGCATACGCCAGCTTCATACTGAACCATGACATTACCCTTATTCCCGCACCTGATCACCTGGCAAAGGACCTTACACTGAGGCCCTCCGTAAGTTTGACAAATAACTGATTTTGTCGGTAACTCTCCATAGAGGAATTCATGCTCAAGGGGAGGAACAGTGTCTTACGGAAGAAGATTCGACTGGCCAGGGGCGTTACATCATGTAATGTCCAGAGGTGTGAACGGCATGGAGATTTTCAAAACTGCCCGGCACAAACTTGATTTCATGGGAATGATGGGGAACTACCTCCCCAAGGCTGGTCTGAGGATCCACGCCTGGGCAATAATGAATAATCACTTTCACTTGCTTACTGAAACGGGAGAGGTTCCGCTTTCGGCTGTTATGCAGCGACTTCTTACTAAATGGGCCATGGGGTACAACCACATGGAGAAAAGACAGGGAAGGGTTTTCCAGGGCAGATACAGATCAATACTTGTGGATAAGGAAAAGTACTTCTTTACCCTTATGGCATACATTAACATGAACCCTCTCAGATCAGGCTATGTGAGATCTGAGGAAGACCTTGAAAATTATCAGTTCAGCGGCCATTGCCATTCTAAGGGCGCTGGAAAGGGTTATCCATGGGAGAGCCCTTCCGGTGATTTGCATAGACATTCCTACAGGGAAGCAGTACTCCGTTTGAAGAAGGAAATGGAAGGGCTGGTTAAACATGACGAACCTGTACCTTCTGAAATGGTGATTGACGCACGGGGAATACTGCCTGCTTCCGGTGTTATTCCCCGCGATACAACTGACCACAGGATTTTCATAAAGGGTGACCGTGAATTCGTGATGGATGTTATTAGTGGGGAAACTGATAGACGACTGCAGCCCATAAGGAGCCGCCTGCTTCAGCACAGCGAAGCTTTGAAAGCACTTGAAAAAGTCTGCGGGCTTTGTTCGGTGTCTGAAACGGCTTTGCGGGGAGCATCCCGAAGGAATGAAACAGTTCAGGCCAGAAAACTCCTGATACATTACCTTATTCTCTTCTGCGGCTTCAGTTTTTCCGATGCAGGAAGATTTCTCGGAAGGTCCAGGCAGGCGGCTGCTGCAGCTTTTAAATCCCCAATGAACAAGCCCATGCTTAAAGCGTTGCAGAACAAGTAATTGTGAACGTTATTTGACAAACTTACGGATGGCCTTAAGGTGCTGTCCCGTATATGAGTTTGTCGCTTTCATTATCTGTTCCGGTGTTCCTGTCGCAATGATTTCACCACCGCCGTACCCGCCATCCGGTCCCAGATCTATCACCCAGTCTGCATTGGAGATCACATCTAAGTTGTGCTCTATCACCACCACTGTATTGCCGGCTTTCACCAGTTTGTCCAGCACCTTGAGAAGTTTGTTCACGTCGTGGGGGTGAAGTCCTGTGGTGGGTTCGTCGAGTATGTAGAGTGTATGGGATGTAGATGGTCTTGAAAGCTCCTTGGCAAGTTTTACCCTCTGCGCTTCTCCGCCGGAAAGAGTGGGAGCCGGCTGCCCCAGCTGTATGTATCCCAGTCCCACTTCATCTATCACTTTGAGAGTGGAATAGACAGAAGGGATCCTTTCGAAGAGTTCCATTGCGTTTTCTATGGTGAGATCCAGAACCTCAGAGATGTTGTGTTCCCTGAACTTTATCTTAAGGGTCTCACGGTTGAATCGCTGGCCCTGGCAGGTCTCACACTCGATATAGACATCCGGGAGAAAGTGCATTTCAATACGCTTTACCCCTGCACCGCTGCAGTCTTCGCATCTTCCACCTTTAACGTTGAAGCTGAATCTTCCCGGTTTGTATCCCCTTATTCTTGATTCGGGAAGCTCGGCAAAAAGGTTCCTTATGCTGTCGAAAACCTTGGTGTACGTTGCCGGGTTCGACCTGGGGGTTCTGCCGATGGGGTCCTGGGAGATGTTTATGATCTTGTCCACGTGCTGAAGTCCCTGTATATCCTTGTAGTGGCCGGGTTTAATCTTCGATGACCCGCCGATCAGTCTTGATATTGCCGGATAGAGAGTCTGGCTTATAAGGGAACTCTTTCCTGAGCCGGAAACCCCGGAAACTGCCACCAGACGGCCAAGGGGGATTTCTACATCCACGGATTTAAGATTGTGGAGTGATGCCCCCATGAGTTTAAGGTGATTGGTCTTCTTCGTTCTGGGCTCTCCCAGTCGTGCGATGGACTTTTTCCCGGAGAGATAAGCTCCGGTGATCGAATTGGGATGCTCCATTATCTCCGCAGGCCTCCCCTGGGCAATGAGCTGGCCTCCATGGGAGCCGGCGCCGGGGCCGAAATCCACTATGTGATCAGCTGCAAGGAGTGTATCCGTGTCATGTTCCACCACTATTACGGTATTGCCTATGTCCCTGAGGTGTTCCAGGGTTTTCAGGAGCCTTGCGTTGTCCCTGGGGTGCAGGCCCACAGTGGGTTCGTCAAGAACGTAGAGAACACCGGTGAGACCGCTTCCTATCTGGCTGGCAAGTCTTATACGCTGAGCTTCACCGCCTGAAAGTGAAGGTGCTGAACGGTTAAGGGTCAGATAGTGCAGTCCCACGTCCTTCAGGAACTCCAGTCTTGCGATTATCTCCCTGAGAAGTCTTTCTGCTATGCTTTTCTGGTAATCGGTGAGTTCCACCTCAGTGAAGAATTTCAGGGCATCTCCCACCGTCATGTCTGAGATCTCCTGTATTCCCCTTCCGCCTATAAGAACCGCACGGGCTTCTTCTCTTACCCTGGAACCACCGCACTTGTCACAGCTGTATTTCCTGAAGAACTTCTCGTAGTACTTCCTCATGTCGTCGCTGCCGGTCTGGTGGTAGAGTCTTTCTATCCTGTTCAAAACGCCTTCGAAAGGTCCGTTCCAGGCTCCGGAGGAATTGGAAGTTTTCCACTTTATCCTGTACTCATGCTCTCCGGAACCGTATAGAATAGTGTTCCTGACTTCCTCGGGCAGCCTCATCCAGGGAGTATTCAGGTTGAAATTCATCTCGGTGCTCAGGGTTCTCAGTGAAGCTGCAACCCAGCCCTGCGGAATTCCCCAGGGAACGATGGCACCTGCTTTAATGGACATAGCCGGTCTGGGTATGATGAGATCCGGATCCACTTTCAGCATGTACCCCAGACCCGAGCATGCCGGGCACATGCCGATGGGGTTGTTGAAACTGAAAAGCTGCGGTGACAGTTCCGGAAGACTTATCTCGCAGTGAACACACGCATTATGTTCGCTCATCAGTGTAGTTTCACCTGTGTCAGAATCGATTATGGCTATAATGCCCTTCCCCAGCTTTGAAGCCGTTTCAATGGAGTCGTTGAGCCTGCTCTCGATTTCAGATCCGGTGACAAGTCTGTCTACCACCACGGAGAGTGAGTTTCTCTTTTTCTTATCAAGGGTTTTCAGCTGATCGACTTCCATGAGTTCGCCATTGAGAATTACCCTTACGAATCCCTTGTCTCTGATGTCCGATATGAGGTCGTCGTGGGAACCCTTACGGTTCGTAAGAATGGGGGCGGTTATGTAAATCCGTTTCCCCGCAGGCATGTTCAGCACGGCGTCGGTCATCTGCTGTGTGGTCTGTGTGGTGACAAGCCTTCCGCATGAAGGGCAATGAGGTTCACCTGCCCTTGCCCAGAGAACTCTCAGGTAATCTGCTATCTCCGTTACTGTTCCAACTGTGGATCTGGGGTTGTGACTGACGGTTTTCTGCTCGATGGATATTGCCGGAGAGAGGCCGTCTATGGAATCGAAGTCAGGTTTCTCCATTTGCCCCAGAAACTGACGCGCATAAGATGACAATGACTCGATGTAGCGTCTTTGACCTTCGGCATACAAGGTATCGAATGCGAAGGAGCTCTTTCCCGATCCGGATACCCCTGAACAGACTATCAGAGAGTACTTGGGCATCTCCACGGAGACACCCTTCAGGTTGTGTTCCCTGGCCCCTCTTACTGTAATTTTCCCTGCGGACATTCTGCTCCCGGTGTGAAAGGAACCTCTAATATACACAAACGGCAATTTCCCATGCACATGTGTGCCACAATAGCACCCCTGGAAGTCCGCTCACCGCAGAGCAGAAGGACAACTTGCTGCAATCAGATGCAGTGCAGCCAAATAGAGCCATGGACGTAACTGGCAAGACATTTGCTTTAGGAAGTGTTGCCGAGCAGGCTGAAAGATGTATAAGAGATTTATACTCATAAAAATAGATAGAATATGGAGGTTGAAAATGGGAAAGGTTATAGGAATAGATCTGGGAACAACGAATTCCTGCGTGGCCGTTATGGAAGGCGGCGAGCCGGTTGTTATTCCCAACGCGGAAGGAACGAGAACGACACCTTCGGTGGTTGCTTTCAATGACAGTGGAGAGAGACACATTGGCGTTGTAGCACGAAGGCAGGCCGTTGCCAATCCGGGCAAAACCATATTTTCCATCAAGCGTTTCATGGGTATGCACTACTCCGAGGCGAAAAAGGAGGCCGGAAGGGTTCCCTTCAAGGTTATCGAGGGGAAAAACGGCGATGCCTGGGTGGAAGTTTCAGGTAAGAAATATTCACCGCCTGAGATCAGTGCCATGATACTTCAGAAAATGAAAAAGACAGCAGAAGATTACCTTGGAGAAAAGGTGACCCAGGCTGTGATCACCGTACCCGCATATTTCAATGACAGTCAGAGGCAGGCCACCAAGGATGCGGGAAGAATAGCCGGGCTGGAAGTGCTTCGCATAGTTAACGAACCCACCGCTGCTTCTCTGGCCTATGGCATGGACAAGGAGAAAGGCAACGCCACCATCGCCGTCTACGACCTGGGCGGAGGCACCTTCGACGTATCCGTTCTGGAAATAGGCGACGGGGTTTTCGAGGTCAAATCCACCAATGGAGATACCCATCTCGGCGGTGATGACTTCGACCAGGTGATAATAAACTGGATGGTAACCGAGTTCAAGAAGCAGCAGGGTATCGATCTTTCCCAGGACCAGATGGCTGTGCAGAGGCTGAAGGAAGCTGCTGAAAAAGCCAAGTGCGAGCTTTCCACCACAATGAGCACAGACATAAGCCTGCCCTTCGTTACAGCTGACGCCTCAGGTCCCAAGCATCTGAACATGACCCTTTCCAGGGCGAAGTACGAACAGCTTGCCGCTGATCTCGTGGAGAAAACCGTTCAGCCTTGCCTCAATGCTCTGAAGGACGCAAGGGTTAAACCTGAAGATATCGCTGAGGTTATACTGGTCGGCGGAATGACCAGGATGCCCCTGGTACAGAAGAAGGTTACCGAAATATTCAAGAGAGAACCCCATAAGGGCGTCAATCCCGATGAAGTGGTGGCAATTGGTGCAGCCATACAGGCTGGAGTGCTCAGCGGCGACATCAAGGACGTTCTTCTCCTCGATGTGACCCCTCTTACTCTGGGCATTGAGACTCTCGGAGCGGTGTTTACTCCCATAATCGAGCGTAACACCACTGTTCCCACCAAGAAGAGTCAGATTTTCAGCACCGCTGCCGACAACCAGACCAGCGTTGAAATTCATGTACTTCAGGGTGAGCGAAAAATGGCAGCTGGTAACAGAACCCTTGGCCGCTTTACCCTCGAGGGCATACCGCCTGCTCCCAGGGGACTTCCTCAGATCGAGGTGGAATTCGACATAGACGCCAACGGTATCGTTCATGTGTCCGCAAAGGACAAAGCCACCGGGAAAGAGCAGAAAATAAGGATCGAATCATCCAGCGGGCTCTCAGAGCAGGACATCGAAAAGATGGTAAAGGACGCCGAAGTGCACGCTTCGGAGGATGAGAAGCGCAGAGCCTCTGTGGAGACCAGGAACAAGGGCGAGAATCTGGCCTACCAGGTCGAAAAGCAAATAGAGGAGATGGGCGACAAACTGGACGCTGCTGACAAAGCGAAACTTGAAGAGGCGATCTCCGAAACCAGGAAGGCACTTGAGGGAGACGACGACTCCGTGTTATCCTCGAGGGTCGATGAACTTGAGAAGACCTGGCAGGAAGTAGGAGCCAGATTCTATCAGCAGCACGGTGAGCAGGCAGGAGCACAGCAGCAGGGAGCAGAGGACTCCGCCGGTGATGCCCCGGGTGATGACGCAGTGGATGCTGACTTTGAAGTGGTGGATGACTGATGAGCGATCCCAGAAGATCCGAGAGTAAAAAGGAACGGCGGGGAGGAACACCCCGCCGCCCGGACCACGAGGAGAAATTGCCCGGAGAACCTGAAACCGAGCAGGACCTTCCAGCTGAAGAAGCCCCTTCTGAAGATCAGGGCATTCCTGTTTCCCTGAAGGATTATGACGAGCTCATGGAGAAGTTCAGAAGGCTTGCAGCCGAGTTCGACAACTACAGGAAAAGACAGGCCCGTGATTTCAACAGGCTTATAGAGCAGGGCAGAAAGAAGCTCGTAGAAGAACTCCTTACCGTACTGGATAATTTTGACAGGGCCAGAACAACTGCCCAGGGAGAGCACTCGGACAAGGAAGTGGTCGACGGAATAATGCAGACCTCCGACCAGCTGAAAAGCATACTCCGGAAGGAGGGTCTTGAAGAAATTCCCACAGAGACCGGTGACCATTTCGACCCCAACATACACGAGGCCATGTTCGCCGAGGATATCGAAGAAGGCGATATGGACATTGTTCTCGAAGTGTATCAGAAGGCCTACAGGTACGGACAGGATCTCCTGCGCCCAGCCAGGGTCAAGGTGGGAAGGGTACCGGGAAGGAATGGGGGTTGATGTTATTTGAGCAAAGACCTTTACGAAATTCTCGGAGTCAGCGAGGGTGCCACAGCAGAGGAACTGAGAAAAGCATATAGAGAGCTGGCCAAGAAAAATCATCCCGACGCCAATCAGAACAATCCTGAGGCTGAAGAGAGATTCAAAGCCATATCCGACGCCTACGACATTCTCGGGAATCCTGAGAAGAGGGAAAAATACGATCAGATGCGGCGGGGAGGACATGATCCCTTTGCCGGTGCTGCAGGTACCGAGGGTTTTTCTGATCTGAGTGACATTCTCCGATCCATGTTCGGCGGATCCATGGATCCTTTCGGGGGAAGACCGCAGCAGAATCAGGCAAGCAGAGCTGTGGAAGTTGAGATCCCGTTCGCCACAGCCGCCAGGGGCGGTACGGTGGACAGGGTTCTGCAGCTTCCTGTAAAGTGTGAGAAGTGCGGAGGAGCCGGTGGAAGCGGTAAGGAAACATGCGCAAGCTGCCAGGGTTCCGGAAGGGTGTCGACCGGCGGAGGGTTTTTCTCCACTATGCATCCCTGTGCCAATTGCGGGGGGAGGGGTTATACCTTCAAAAATACATGCGGCAGCTGCGGGGGAACGGGATCAGTTCAGGGAAGAGAGAAAGTCTCCCTGCGAATTCCTCCGGGTGCTTCAGACGGCACCGTTCTGAGGGCTTCCATAAACGGCACACAGATACATGTGCATCTCAGGGTGAAACCGGACAGGTTTTTCAGAAGACAGGGAAGGGATATCCTCTGCAGTGTTACCGTTACCGCAGCCCAGGCAGTACTGGGTGCCTCGCTCATGGTCAGAACACTTGACGGCAGAGTTAAGCTGAAAATTCCACCTGGAACACAGCCCGGATCGGTTTTCAGGCTTCGTGGAAAGGGAGTGAATCATAACGGAGTCACAGGTGACCAGCTTGTAACGGTTGTTGTAAAACTACCGGAAAAATTGACGAAAACCCAGAAGGAACTCTGGGAGAAGATCAGGGAGAACGTTTCCTGACGGACTTGGAGATGAATTGAACTATTCCTATTTAGTGCTTGTGGCGGCGGGTCTCGGACTTGCCGTAACCGGTTTTGTCAGAAACGGCAGAAGTGAAGGCAACACACTGGGACCCGCGCTGCTCTTTCTTCTTGGAGTAATTGCCCTAACCTTCGGGATACTGCTGACCAACGTTCCGGATTTCTTCAGCGGACAGTGATCAGTCGGCAAATCCCAGTCGTTTAAGCTTGGCGTGAAATGAGTCAAGGAGGGGATGGTTGGGGTGAATGCTCACGGCTTCGGTGACCATTTTACCGGCTTCCTCGAACTTTTCATCCTTTACTGCAGCCCTTATCCTGTCAGCCCAGAGCATGGCTCCGCTCTCTGATGTAAGGGTTTCTTCCGGCTGATCAGGGGATTCTTCAGGCTCCGGTATTTCTTCATGACTTTCTTCTTCAGCCTTTTCGATCCGGGAAAGAAGCTCACTCAGCCCTTCCACCTCGGGTAAGAGATGGAAAGCCTTTCTGGAAGCAGCTACTGCCTTCCGTAAATCGCCTTCTTCCAGTTTCTTCAGCCCTATCTTAACCAGATTTGCAGCCTGAATTCGGACTTTCAGCTGATTCAGTCTTTCATCCACCTCTGGTTCATCAGGAAACAGCTGCGATGCTTTCTTCAAGTATGCCATTGCCTTTGCACTGTTGCCTGCCGCAAGGGCCTCGTCTGAAAGTCTGAATGCCTTTTCGAGTTTTGAATCCATATCTTCGGTATCATTCCTTTCAACTGTGGGCTGAACAACTTTTTCCCGTTTCCGGGGAGCCTTAAGCTTTGATCGTTCCATGTTAAGGATGACTTCGGTAATGATCATTTCTCCGGGATCGGCAGCAATAGCCTTCTTTACGCATTCCAGCGCATTATCCCGGCGGTCCTGGTCAAGGTACTCCTTTGCCTGTATCAGCAACTCCTCGACCCGATCTCTGGTCATTCAGGAACTTCTCCCTAGTGTAAACATTTATACCTGTATGTATGTTGGTAACACTCATCGGCTTCAATTCAATATAATTCCCAGCACGAAATGGAGTAACCCCTCAAGGAAAAACCCGGAAAGAGATGGAATGTCGCTTAAAGCATTTTTCCGAAATCTGAAACCGGCACCCAGGATGGAAGTTGTCTCCCGCGGGCCGGTGGAGCTGGTGGATCTCACCCTTCGCGACGGCCAGCAGTCGCTTCTGGCAACTAGAATGTCCACGGAGCAGGTTCTTGAACTTCTTCCCATGATACTGGACACCGGAGTGCAGCTTCTTGAGGTCTGGGGTGGCGCTACTCTGGACAGCGCGATGAGATATCTCAATGAGAGTCCATTCCATCGCTTGATGAGAATGAGCGAGGTTACCAAACCTTATGGTGCAGGTCTCAGGGCTCTTTCAAGGGGACAGAATCTATTCGGATACGACCCCTACCCCGATGACATTGTAAGGGATTTCAACAGAGAAGCCGTGAAAGCCGGCGTTACGGTAATGAGGATATTCGATGCCCTGAACTATACCCCGAACTTCCGGGCAGCACTGGACGGAGTCAATGAAGCAGGCGGCACCTTCGATGCAGCTGTATGCTATACCACAGGCGATCCCTACGATGTGGATCATTTCGTCAGTAAAGCGCTTGAGCTTGAAAAAATGGGCGCTCACATGGTTTCCGATAAGGACATGGCAGGGCTGAAAACCCCTGTGGACGCCTGGAACTATTACACCTCCCTTAAGAAGAACCTCAGGGTTCCGGTTGTATCCCATACCCACTGCACCCCGGGCTTCGGGCACATCTCGGCTCTCATTGCCCTTCTAAGCGGAGTTGACAAGATCGACACGGCATTCCTTCCCCTGGCCGGCGGATCTTCGCATCCATCCATAGAGATCGTTTCCCTCTTCGCTGAGATCCTGGGAATCGATACCGGGCTGGATCTTTCAGACAAGGTTCTTTTGCCTCTTCATGATAAGATGAGAAAAGTGGTGGAAGAAGTCGAGAAGGAATTCAATCTAAAAATACACAGATCTGTCTGGCCCGGAAGGGATAAGCTCCTTCCACTTGCAGAGGAGATGATCTCTGCCCTTGCAAAGGGGAAAATGGACAGAGCCCTGGAAGCTTCCCACTCCCTGGAAAAGGCCTGCGGTTTTCCTCCTCCCAACATCGACGTCCTCAATGCACAGATTCCCGGCGGGATGTACTCTAATTTCGTAAATCAGCTTGCCCGCGACAACAAATCTGAATACCTTGAAAGGGCCCTTGATGCCGTGCAGGCGGTGAGGCAGAAGGCCGGCTGGTGCCCACTTGTAACACCAACTTCCCAGATAGTGGGGGTAAAGGCCTATTTCACCGCTCTGGGCAAATCTGTGAATCCGGTACAGTACTTCAACCTTATTGCCGGTTACTATGGAAAAACACCATTCCCGGTGGATCCCGATTACAGGGAAGAGGTATGCGGATTCAGGGACGAGAGGGAATACGATTCATCGGGATTCAACAGAGAGATCCCCGTTGCTTCCGGCACGGATCTTCCCCTTGCTGAAACCACCCATGAGAAGCTTCTCTACTACCTTTTCCCCGACAGCTCAGGTAAAAGCTATCTGGAAGGACTGAGGCAAAAGGAATGGCAGAAAATCGAAGACAAGAGGAAAGCCGAGGAAGAGATCAAGCTTGAAGCGAAAAGAGCCGAGCTTCGGGAAAACGCCGTGATGAACCGTTACGCGGACGATATGCAGTCACTTTCTCAGAGCCTTTCGAAGGCGGTGGGGAACACAGACCCGGTGAGCGAAGATTAACCGGGCTTTGAAGCTGGTGTTTGCCCGGGAGTACCTGCTTTATATATTACTGGAACTGTGGATTGATTTGAGGTGTATTGCAACCACATTAAAAAAAGTGCTAAAAAGCCGTCAGCCAAAACCTCGGGCCGTCGGTCGACGGCCTTTTTCTGTACTGCAAGAGGAAATGGAGAAAACATGAGACAGCTGTTTACCAGTGAATCGGTGTCTGAGGGGCACCCTGACAAGGTCTGTGACCAGATATCCGATGCAATTCTAGACGCCCATCTGAAACTTGACCCCATGGCCCATGTGGCCTGCGAGACACTGGTCACTACGAACTTCTGCGTTCTTGCCGGCGAGGTAAAATCCAGCGGTAAGGTTGATTACGAAGAGATAGCAAGGGAAACCATAAAGGAAATAGGGTATACCATTCCTGAAATAGGTTTTCATTATGAGACCAACGAGTATGTGAACCGGATACATTCACAATCCCTGGATATCGATTCGGGTGTTGAGAAGCACCAGGGAGCAGGGGATCAGGGTCTCATGTTCGGTTATGCCTGCAACGAGACCAAAGCCTACATGCCATATCCCATACATCTGTCCCACAGGCTTCTCGAAAGGCTCAGCCAGGCAAGGCGCAGCGGAGAGTTGAGCTGGGCCAGACCCGATGCAAAGAGTCAGGTCACCGTAGAGTACGAAAACGGGAATCCCGTGGGGATCTATGAGATTCTCATGTCGGTGCACCATGCTGACCATATGAACAACGATGACATGAGGAAAGAGATACGGGAAAAGGTGATCAACCCTGTTCTGGAAAACTTTGTTCCTTATCTGGAATGGACGGGGAAATGCCTGTACAATCCATCCGGAAGGTTCGTCATAGGAGGTCCTGACGGGGACACAGGCCTAACCGGCAGAAAGATAATAGTGGACACCTATGGAGGGATGGGAAGGCACGGAGGCGGTGCATTCAGCGGGAAAGACTCCACGAAGGTAGACAGAAGTGCTGCCTACATGGCCCGTCATATAGCCAAGAACATCGTGGCCTCAGGTGTTTCTGACCGGTGCGAGATCCAGCTGGCTTATGCCATCGGGGAACCGGAACCTGTAAGTGTCAGGGTGGATACCTTCGGTACCGAGAGGGTAGGGAATGTTTCTGATATCGAAAGTGTGGTGAGAGAGATGTTCCCTCTGCGTCCTTATCAGATAATAGATTATCTCGGGCTCAGGAAGAGCATTTTCAAAAAGACTGCTTCCTTCGGTCACTTTGGAAGAATACCCGGAGACGACGGCAGTTTCAGCTGGGAGGAAACCGACAAAGCCGAAGAACTTGCCTCCAGGCTTCTAAACTAGGAGCTGATATGGGCCTTGTGGCCTTATCCGTTCTTTTCCTCTCCCTGTGCGGAAGCAGCGGTCTTGACAGTCTTGACGCAAGACTTGATCAGACAAGGCTTTTCCTGGAGGAACTTGAAAGCAGGGAAGCTTCCAGCGAGGAAATTCTGGCTGCGATACATGATCATCTTCAGGCGGCAAGGGACTACTACAACCAGCTTGCCGCCCGGGAAGTGGTCCTTACGATGGAAATACAGAATATCGATCAGCGCTGGTTCCTCACCGATTCTGCCAGGGCTGAACTTGAGGCGGGTATAGAAGACTACATAATCTTTCTGTACTCCAGGAGAAACCTTCTTGGCCCGGCGGTTCTTTTTACTCCCGGGGGGGTTAACACATACCTCAGGCGTATGGCGGTGATCAACCACATGGCTGGTGTTGCAGTAGAGCGTATCGAATACCTCGAGCAGTCGGGGGATTCCCTCTCCAACTACAGGGATTCCCTTGAAACCCTTGCTCTGGATGTGAGAGACCTGAGGATTCACATGGAAGAAGTTCAGGAGAGGATCTACCAGGAAGAGGAAAGGCAGACCATTCTCCGGCAGTCCCTCCAGAGCCAGATAGCAGCAGCCAGAGATTCAGCAGCAGCCATGGAACAACGACGTCAGCAGCTTTCAGCCTTTGTATCCACCCTTAGCACAGGGGTTTCGTCGTCAGGGACCGTTCCGGTTCACGAAGTATCGTCAACTGCCTATTTCCCCATGAATGCCGGAAACATCTCCTGGCCGGTAAGGGGTACACTGGTAAGATCATTCGGAGCGGCAGTGGATCCGGTTTACGGAACGGAAACAGTGAGTGACGGGATCTCCGTTGCCGTTACCGGCACAGAGGCAGGAGTTTGTGCAATCGGTCCCGGTGTGGTGCTTTATGCCAGAGAGTTTCTGAACATGGGGCGAATGGTGGTTGTGGATCACAGTGACGGATTTTACAGCGTATATGCCCATCTTGGCACACTGGACGTGAACCGTGGTGACAATGTTCAGCCGGGAACGAGACTTGGATCCACAGGTCCCCTGCCCGGGGGAAGATCCGGCTGTTATCTCGAGATAAGGAGAGCCGGAGAGCCGGTGAATCCTTTGAATTACCTTGAGTAGGTGAAACTATGAAACCATTTTCAGAAATTGAGGGTCAGGACCAGGCGAAATCCCTTCTCACAGCGGCTGTTGTAAGCGGAAGACTTGCCCACGCCTATATCCTTGCAGGACCCGACGGCAGCGGCAGACTCACCGCAGCCATGGATCTGGCCAGGGTCCACATCTGCAGGGAAACGGAATACGGTTTCTGCGGTGAATGCAGGCACTGCTCCCAGATTTCAGGGTTTTCCCACCCCGATGTGAGATTTACCGTTCCTTCGCTTAAATCCTCGGGGCCTGAAAGTCTGGCTGAGCTCCTCAGAACCAGGGCCGAAGACGGGATTACCCCGGTCAGGTTCCCCGGCAATACATACATATCCATAGAACAGATACGGGAACTTGAAGGGAGGCTGTCCAGGAAGTCCTTCGAGGGAAGAGGGTATGTGGAAATAATTACAGATGCCCATCTCATGAGAAGAGAGGCAGCCAATGCCATGCTCAAAACTCTGGAGGAGCCTCCTGACGGAACCCTCATTATTCTGATAACCTCATCTCTGTCCGGACTTTTACCCACTGTGAGATCCCGGGCACACACCATCAGGTTTGGAAGACTCACCGGTAAAATGGTGGAGAGAGTTCTTCTCAGACGGGGCATAGATCCTGAAACCGCAGGAAAACTGTCGCTCTGCTCTGATGGCTGTCCCGGCAAGGCCCTTGACATGAGCAGAACCGATATTGAGGAGGTTCCCCTTGCCCTGGAGATATTCAAAGCGGTTACAGAAGGATCATCCCCCATGGAAACAGCATCACTGGCCGGTGAAACCGCCCGTGAACTGGGGCGGGAAGGAACCCTGGACCTTTGCGGCGAACTCATCTCCATTGCCCACGACACAAGAAGGAAATCCTTTGGAGGTGAACCCCTTCAGGGGAAAAGCCTGCCGGCCACTCGGGGAGTGGATGATAGTATGTTAGAGACCATCGTAGAAAGCATGCGGCTTTGCACCGCAAGAATAAAGGCAAATGTTTCGCCGGCAATGGCGCTGGCAGCGGCAATGGCCGCGGCGGCGGAAAAAGGTAAGGAACAATGACAGGACTCGACAGCGGAGATCAGCATCCCTTTGAAATACTTCAACTTGCGTTCAAGTCCAGAAGACTGGCCTATTTTGCGAACAATACGGGAGTTCCCGTGGACATAGGCCTTTTTGCAGTGGTTTCTGTGGACAGGGGCGAAGACATGGGCAAGGTTGTGGCCAAGCTGGATCATACCGAGATGAACAGCGATGAGCTGGAAGGAAACTTTCTGAGATTACCTGAAGCCGATGATATGGTACGCTGGGAGACGAACCGGGAATTCGAGAAGGAAGTTCTTGCCCACTGTGCAACAAGAGTTCAGGTTCGCAATCTTGAAATGAGGCTCACGGACTGTGAAGTTCAGCTTGACCGCAACCGGATAAGGATTTTCTTTACAGCGGACCAGAGGACTGATTTCAGGGGACTGGTCAGGGATATGGCCTCGGCTTTCAGGGCAAGAATAGAGATGCGTCAGATAGGTGTGAGGGACGATGCCAAGCACAAAGACGGCGTGGGAATATGCGGAAGGCGGCTGTGCTGTGCCGGGTTTCTGAATGACTTCAAGTCAGTGACCCTCAAGTCGGTTAGAGATCAGGGTCTTTCACCGAATCCCAGCAAGGTATCAGGAGCCTGCAGTCGACTGATGTGCTGTCTGGAGTATGAGACGGAATTCTACAGAAAAGCACAAAAAACCTTTCCCCGTGCCGGGATGAATTTCAAGCTTGCGGGCAGACAGTCCTCTGTAAGGAATTGCGATATCTTCAAAGAGACGGTTTGTGTTTGTTTCGATGACAACGGCGCAGAAGAAATTCTTGATATAGAAGAATTTCACAGAAGACGTACAATGCCGGCGCCCCCGCCCCCGGATGAACCTGAAGCTCCTGCAGTCAAGGAAGTTAAAGACAGGGAAAAGCCCGTGGATGAGAAACAGCCTGCGAAAAAGCAGAGCAGGGGGAGACGTCGTCACAGGAGAAAGAAGAACAGGAAAGAGGAATAGCCCATGGCACGATACATGGTTACAAGTGCACTGCCCTATGCCAATGGACCGCTGCATCTCGGACATCTTTCAGGAGCATATCTGCCTGCTGACATATACGTAAGATACATGCGGATGCAGGGGCATGACGTTCTCTTCTGCTCGGGTACCGACGAGCACGGTGTGCCTATAACCATTACCGCAGAAAAAATGGGGCTCACACCTGCTGAAGTGGTGGATAAATACCACAGTGAGATAGCAGAGGATTTCAGAAATTTCGGTATAGAGTTCGATAACTTCTCACGCACCACCAGGCCTGAACACATAGAGTTTGCCCAGGGCGTTTTTCTGGAGCTTCTTGACCTTGGCCACATCGTCCCCAGGGACATGAAGCAGCTGTACTGCCCGAGCTGCCAGCGGTACCTGCCGGACAGATACATTAACGGGACCTGCCCCAAGTGCGGTTCGGAGGAAGCCAGGGGGGACCAGTGCGAGAGCTGCGGAACCTGGACGGAACCCTTCGAACTCAAGGATCCCAGGTGCGGAATATGCGGCTCCATTCCGGAAGTCAGGGAGACCAGACACTGGTTCCTGATGCTGGATCACTTTCAGCAGTGGCTTGAAGGTTGGCTGAAGGAACAGACGGGATGGAAAAGCAACGTCCTTAAATACTGCAGAAGCTGGCTGGGCGACGGTCTCAGAGAGAGGGCGATCACCAGAGATATATCCTGGGGAGTTCCAGTTCCCCTGCCCGAGGCGGAAGGAAAGGTTCTTTACGTGTGGTTCGAAGCTCTTCTCGGCTACATCAGCAGCACCAGGGAGTGTCTGAAGAACAGAGGAGCAGGACCCGATGACTGGAAAAAGTACTGGCAGGATCCGGAAACCAGGCTGATCCATTTCATCGGAAAGGACAATGTGGTTTTCCACTGCATCATCGAGCCGTCCATACTTCACGGCCTTGGAAACTACACTCTCCCCTGGAACGTCCCCGCGAATGAGTTTCTCAACATCTCAGGTGAAAAATTCTCCACAAGCAGGGGCACAGGAATAGGCATGGGTGATTATCTGGCACACTTCCCCGCGGATCCCATGAGATATGCTCTGGCCGTGAATGCACCGGAAACCAGGGACACCGATTTCTCCTGGGTGGAATACCAGTCACGAAACAACGAGCTGGCTGATGTTCTTGGCAATTTCGTGAACAGAACACTTAAGTTTACAGCTGGAAGATTCGAAGGAAGAGTGCCCGATGCTTCATGCGACGGTGAGATCCTGCAGCTTATCAGGAATGCCTCAGGAGAAATTGCGGAACACATGGAGAACTTCCGGTTCAAAAAGGCGGCCTCAAGGGCAATGGACTTGGCCAGGGAGGGCAACAGGTATTTCGATACCGCACAGCCATGGAAAACCAGGAAGACAGATCCGGAAAGCTGTGCGGTAACAGTCGCCACCTGCATCAACTTCTGTGCTGCCCTTGCAACTGTATTCGAGCCTTTCATCCCCTTCTCCGCATCGAAGATCAGAAAGATGCTGAACATGGACTCTCCGAGATGGGAGGACGCGGGAGACGCGGTGTTAGCTGCCGGTCATGTTCTGGGTGAGGCGGAAATTCTCTTCACCAAGCTGGAGGAGGGATTCCAGGAGGTCATGCTGGATAAGCCCGTGGAAGAAATTCCCCCTGAAGAAGAAACCGTGGACTTCGAAGATTTCATGAAGATTCGTTTCAGGGTAGGCAGGATCATCGCCGCTGAAGACGTGAAAAAGGCTAAGAAGCTGTACAAACTCACCGTTGACACAGGAGACCGTACCAGAACCGTGGTTGCAGGCATGAAGGAGCACTACTCCAGGGAGGAGCTTGTGGGAAGACTTGCTGCAGTGGTGTGCAACCTGAAGCCTGTAAAACTCTGCGGTGTGGTAAGCGAGGGTATGCTGATGGCAAGCGACGGGGATAACGGTGTCTTCCTTCTTGAGCCTGGAAGCGATGCAAAGCCCGGAGACACCATCCGCTGACCATGAGGAAACTCCTTGTTTCTCTCCATGACGTTACTCCGGTTATGGAGGATCGCTCCAAAAGGCTGGTGGACATGATCATGGAAAAAACGGGCCCTTCTTTTACCATGCTTGTTGTTCCCGATTATCATTCAAAGGGAAGACTGGACCGGTTCCCGGAATTCTGCGCCTGGTTGAGGCAATTGCAGACCCTGGGGGTGGAGATTGCACAGCATGGATTCACCCACCTTGATTTTTCCCGGAGAAAATCCCTTTCCGGACGGTTCCTTACCGGTGGCGAAGGGGAGTTCTCCACCAGTGGTAAAGTGGAAGCCGAGGAACGAATAGGTGAAGGGTTCGCTATTCTATCTGATGCCCTTGGAAGGGAGCCAACGGGATTTACGGCCCCTGCATGGCTCTACAGCGGTGGAACCCTGGAAGCCCTAAAGGGTTTTTCTTTCATGTGGCGGGAACACAGATCTTTCATCGAATACAAAGGATGTGTCAGAGAAACTGCCCCTGTTATTGTGTTTGCTTCGAGAACCAGATGGAAAAGATACTGCAGCACTTTATGGTCCCTTGCAGCTCCTTTTGTTTTCTATGCCTTTCCGGAACTGAGGGCGGCTCTTCACGTGAGAGACCTTCCTCTTCTTGCGGGAGAGGTAAAACGAACCCTGGAAACCGCCGGCTGCGGACGAGTTCCGGTTGTGTGCGGCGAATTGGCTCAGACACCTTAGGCGCGTTTTCGTATATATTTGAATCCCCGCCGGTTATCTTTGGAACCCGAATTGCATGAAAGATTACATAGTGTTAAAGAAAGGTTGATAGAATGCTTTTTCCCATGATGTATGACATGAATTCGGGTCTGCTTGTGATCATTGCCGCGTTTCTTCTGGGCCTGGTTGCAAGATCCATGATAAACTCCACCTATTCCCGTTACAGCACCATTAAGAACGGACTGGGCCTTTCAGGCGCTGAGATGGCCAGAAACATACTGGACAACTACGGTCTCGCAGCGGTGAGGATCGAACCGATCTCCGGCAGGCTCACCGATCATTATGATCCCCGCTCACAGACACTGAGGCTATCTTCGGATGTTTTCGGCGGAAGGTCCGTAGCTGCCATAGGCATAGCTGCCCATGAAGCAGGCCACGCGGTTCAGCACGCAATGGGCTATGCTCCCATCAAATTCAGGAATGCCCTTGTTCCCGTTGCGAATCTGGGAAGCAGAATGCTTTTCCCCCTGATACTTGGAGGTTTTTTTCTCAGAATGGGAAATCTTATAACCATTGGTGCCATCCTCTACGCCGGCGTACTGCTTTTCCAGCTTGTAACACTGCCCGTTGAGTTCAATGCTAGCGCCAGGGCGGTTAACTGGCTGGAGAAGAACAGGGGTTTTCCCCCGTCGGACGTACAGGGAGTAAAAAAGATACTCCGTGCTGCGGCACTTACTTATGTTGCAAGTGCACTGGCCTCCCTGGGACAGATGATCTGGCTTCTCATGGCCGGAAGGAGGCGTTAGCTTGATACTCGAGATGCCCCTTGTGCTGGTCATTGTGTTTTTCAGTGTGGTATGCCATGAGGTTGCGCACGGTTATACGGCCTATCGTCTGGGCGACCCCACTGCCTGGAGAATGGGCAGGTTGACTTTCAATCCCCTGGTACACATCGATCCCTTCGGCACAATAATACTGCCCGGTCTTCTTCTACTCACGGGAAGCAGATTCCTTTTTGCATGGGCGAAGCCCGTTCCGGTTGACCCCCGGTATTTCAGGGATCCAAAGAATGGAATGATGCTCGTTTCACTTGCAGGACCGGGGACCAACCTTCTTATAGCCCTTATCCTCACGGCGATCCTTCATCTGGCAGGGGGGTTTATCCCGGAGTTCCTGGCAGGCGCCCTTGCCTGGGCGGCACTGATAAACATCGTACTGATGGTGTTCAATCTTATTCCCATTCCCCCTCTGGACGGCAGCAGAATTGTCGCCAGATTCTTAAAGGGAAGACTGCTCTGGCAGTACATGCGGCTTGAGAAATACGGAATGTTCATTGTGTTCGGTCTTCTTTTCCTTGGTGTGATATCCAGCATTCTTCAGCCTGTGATGTACTGGGCGGTGAAGATACTGAACATCTACCAGTTCCTTTAGAACGGGAGAATTATGAGTTTGTTTCTTTTGATCCTCATGGCGGGTATCTATGAAGATACACCCATAACCCGGAACCTGGATACGGATTTCGTTCCGGGAACCTATGCTGAGTACAGGGCTTCGCAGCCTGAGTTCGCCGATCTCAGGGTAACACCTGTTTACGGAGTTTCCCGGGGAAGCGACGTTATGATAGTTATGGAAGAGTTCATGTCAGACAGCCTGGACGGAACCATTTTCGACCAGTGGATCGCTGACATTGAATCGGAGGGCAATACCGTTTCGGCGGTTGAGATAACCTATGCGTATCCCACGGAGATAAGAGCCTGGTTTCAGGAACTGTATGCCGACGGTCTAAAGGGTGTTATCCTGGTGGGTGACATACCGGCTCCGTGGTCCTGCACGGTGGATGACTCCAAGTCGAATGAAACCTTTCCCAGCGATTATTTCTACATGGATCTTGACGGGGTCTGGGAAGACAACTGGATCGGCTACTACACCCAGGGCGTTGCAGGGCAGGACAGCATTTACGACGGCTGGAGCGGCGACCTGTTCCCCGAGATATACACCTCCAGAATTCTCTCCAGTGTCATTTTGCTTGGAGATGAGTATGATCTTATAGAGGCATATCTCGAAAGACTCCACGAATGGCGGGTCAACGGAGATCCTGATCCCCACGCCCTCTGCTATGTTGACGACGACTGGTCAGGATGGGGCAATTCATACAGAAGCGCGATGATGAATCTCTACGACGAAGTTGAACTTGTGAATCAGGTGGATTCCACCAATGGAACCGACTACAGATACAACAGGCTTCCTGCGGGATACACCTGGATAAGCCCCTTCGTTCACTCAGGGCCCACCCTTCACCAGTGGAGCCCCGGACCCAGCACCACAAGCGGCCATATCTGGACCGACCAGCCCCCCAGCAGATTCTATAATCTTTTCGCCTGTTCCAACGCCAGGTTCACAAGCAACTGGTGCATGGGATGTACCTATGTTTTCGGTACTGAAACCGGTCTTGCCGCCGTTGGAAGCACCAAGAGCGGTGCAATGCTTCAGTTCGCCCAGTTCTACATTCCCCTGGGAGACGGAGCCAGTTTCGGTGAAGCCTACCAGGAATGGTGGGACTACATAATCAGCGGCGGATTCACTCCCAGTGAGCAGTACTGGCACCTGGGAATGGTGGTGCTGGGGGATGCCACAATAATGCCTGCGATGCATATGCTGGGAATAGAGGAAGATACTTCTCCGGCAGTCCCCACGATTCATTTCAGTGCAAACCCTTCCAGGGGTCCCGTTACGATTTCCGCAGGGGGAGACTTCTCCATAATTGACATGACCGGACGTGAGATTGCTTCAGGCACAGGCAGTGAAACCATTTCAGGTCTGGAAACGGGTATTTACCTGGTAAGGTCCGAAAACGGTCATATGGCTGCAACTGCGAAACTCTGCATAATTAACTGACTCTTCAAGGGGACAGGGCACCGGGCCCTGTCCCCGTCTGATCCATAATCACATCAAGATACCGGTCGGCCTTCTGTGTCCAGTCCGCAGGGATCTCTGTGTAAAGGTCGATACCATCGAAGATGGCTAAAACAGTTGCTGCGGGGATTTCTTCTTCGGAAACAGCTGCGAAGGTCAATGCCGTAAACCACAGTTCAGCGGCCAGTCGAGGTGAGTTGTTCCTGCAGTAATCCGTAAGTACAAGAAGTTTCCCGGAAACGCCAAGAAGCTGGTCATTGGAAAATGCATCCACCAGGGATCCCAAATCACCCCGGTTGGGATCGCAGAATGCTTCACCCAGCATCCTTGCCGTATCGGGGTCCATACCCCGGCTGTCAATACCGTTGATTACCATCAGCAAGAGATCGTTCGAAGATGTTCCACCGGGGGAAAGCAGGGCAGCCCTGGCCCATTCAGAGGAACAATCTCTGCCCGCAGCGGAAAGTGCCATTGCCTTCAGTTCCCACCCCATGTAATAAGAGGGATAAAGATCAATGAATGTATTCGCGTCTTCTATTGCGGCAAGTACGGCTCCCTGAGCGAGATGAGCATGACCTGCTGCCAGAAAAGCCCGTTCTTCCCAGGGTATACGCTCACATGCAAGCTCCAGTTTCCCTGCTGATGGCGAGCCGCCTCCACCCATTGCCCCATAGCCGGTTATGACAATGTATCCCCAAAACAGTGAGATCAGGATAAGGATACCGGGAATGAGCGGATGAAGATCCAGCCTCTTTCGAGAAAATCCCGGTACCGCTGCAAAGAAAAGGGCGGCTGGAAGGGCTCCCAGCGGTGTCGCCAGGGGAAGATCTGTTGCAAAAACCGGCCAGAAAGCAAGAAGAAGAGCATTGGGTAGAGGCTTGTGGGCTTTTCTAAGAAACCAGATCAGCAGGAAGATCACCAGCAGGAGTCCCGGTATACCTGACTCGGTGATAAGTTCAAGAGGTTCTGAGTGAAGGTAGTCTACCCTTCTGTTTTCCCCGGCAAGCCTCCTGAGCTCAGGTTCCGCGGAGGTAAAGAGAACCAGTCTTGCGGAGCCGGTGCCGGTTCCCAGAGGCAGGTTCTCCTGGAACAGTGAAGAAGAACATCGCCAGATCCTCGACCGGAGCTCCAGGGTAGGTCCTATCCTGCCGGCGAGATCAGGCATCACGGACAGAGCGATCTGTCCTGCGATCATTATTGGGATTATATGCCTGCGGTCAAAAACCCGCCGTTTCCCCAGGAGAACAGCAGTACCCCCAAGAAAACACGCGATCCAACCGGTTAGAAATGCCGATACGGCCACCCCGGACAGTATGAGCGGCGGCAGTATCCATGAATACCATGATCTTCTCCGGAAAACATGAATGGAGGCGGTGAAACCAAGGGACAGAACCATTCCGGTTCTGTTGGGGTTACCGGTAATGGTGTCAGGACCAGCGAGTATCATAAGTGCGGCGGTTACTGCGGCGGCGGCGGAAAGACCCCTGAGCAGGGGCTCTATCCCATATCTGTTAACGGTACCGGAGAACCCGGTTATCATCATTCCGAAGGAGAACCATCGTACCGCAAAGGGAACACCGCCAAGAGGAGATGAACTCCAGATCAGGGAGATGGCCGGGAGCAGAGCCAGGGTGATCCCGGTGAAGAGATGTGTCTTTCCAATGGATCTTCTGCCCTGGAACAGAACAACCGCGGCAAGCAGGGGGTATATGGCAAGCCTGGACATCATGGTGGTGTCGAAAAGCCCGGGGATTACGAAGAACAACCCTGCAAGGAAGGGAACCAGGAAAGCGAATAAGCCAGTCAACTACAGGTCACTCCACATGGAGGGGTCTGCGGGAAGGTCTTCGAGAATGTCGCTGTTAATCTCCAGCTCATAGCTTTCCTCAAGTGTTCGAAGCCATTCCATTGTGTCTTGCTCCTCCAGGTGGGCGGTAATACTGGCCCTTAATGCTTCCTTCAGATCTTCAAACTCTGCCTGGTGCGGCGCAATGATGCTGTGGAGCCGGTACATCACGAAAAGACCCTCTTCAATTTCCACGGGCCGCTGCCACTCTCTGCTTCCTTCTTCCAGCATGAAGAGCACTGCCCCCATTCCACTGGGCAGTTCAGAAGCAGTTACCGGCCTGGAAAGATGTTCACAGCCGGGAGCCAGGAACCGCGTGTAACCGGGATACTGGAAATCTTCAGCGTCGGCACCCTCAGATGCTGAAGCCATTGCTTCCTCTATCCCCTCCGAAGACAGCATTACGGATTCGAATGTTCTGGTTTCGGGTACAGTGGGTATGCTGTCCAGGCTCTGGTAAGCTTCCTGGATCATCTCGTCTGTAACCTGAACGCCTGCAATAACTTCATTGTAAAACATCAGATCACTGGCGTAGCTTGCCGCAAAATCGTTACTCTCCTGGATCAATACCGAATAACCGTCGGGATAGAGTTCTGAGAGCAAATTCTCCAGTGTGGAAAATTTTGAATGATTCTTCAGGTTGTGGTATACCCATGACGGAGAATCAAGACCCACAGGATGTCCCAGGGAAGTCAGTTCTGCGATCCCGTCGAGATCTGACACAGAAAGGCTGCCTCCATCCCACGAGGCTAGGATCTCATCTCCTTCAAGCAGGTTTCTGTCAGTGCAGTATGTGTCCACAAGTGAAGAATCCAGCTCGAGTGATTCCATAACACCGGCGTAAATGGAATCAAGTCTGTTTGCCATCCTTCTTTCGGTCAGGGAAGACAGAGCAAAGGAATTAACCCTGGAAGTGTCGGCAAGGGTTACCTGGATCATGCTGTCCGGAGAAGATGAGATGGAATCAAGGGTGAAAATTTCACCTGAAAGGTTTATTGTCTGTCCCGGAGACATGGTATCGAAAGCAAAGGCAAGGTCCCAGTCAAGATCAGGAAGCCTTTCTGGTCCGAATGGGGTGCCGTCGGGATCGGTATACCAGACCAGTGTGCCTATCAGTTCTCTGTAGTTAAGCAGGTCCTGCTGTGAAACGGAAGCCCGGATGCTGGACTGGAGAGAGTCTGCAAAGGCGATGTATGAACTGTTTCTCAACCAGCATTTCCTGACGGACTGTACCCTTTCAGAATAAAGATAGTCATCGTTCGAGATCTCCTGTATGATTATGGCCTTCTTTCCCAGGGCCGAAACGAAATCCCCCACGGGATTGCTGCCGGACATGAATCCCTGTCTGGCACCGGGTTCCAGGGCGTTCCAGGCATCACCGGCTTCTGAAACCGTAATTTCCCCCTCTGTGGTCCTTATGAGCCAGGTTTTGCCCTGGGGGCCGTTGCATCCGAATACAGCGAGCAAAACGGAAAGAGCTACAATCTGTTTCATATAGCGATTCCTTTCAAGGTCATTTATGTCTGAGGGTATAATATACAAAATAGCAGGGATCACTTCCCGTGAAAGCGCCTGAATTAGCGGAGGATAACTGTGATACCGTTAGAACAGTGTCTTGATGGAACCCCATGTTTCCCGGTCCAGACACGAAGATGGTTCCACGTCATAAGCAAGGAGCTGGTCAGAAGATGACTGAAGGAGTATCCACAGTGTGTTCGGGTAGAAAAAGGTGCCCATTGTAGCGCCGCCGTACTGCCCTCCGGTGACAAGTACATACTGGTATATCAGGTTGCCCTCCGAATCAAGCTGGGTGACGATTCCGGATCCGTCAGCACTGGTTACCCACATGCATTCGTTCCTGAAGTCCCATGCGGCTCCATAGACGGAAACGCACTGGGTTGACCAGACACTGCTGGAAGCGGTGGAACCGCTTACGCCGTCCCAGACCAGGCGGTAGAGTTCGTTCCCGAAATTGCCGGTGAAGAAACTGTTGTCACCTGCGCGGTAAGCCAAGGCTCTGTTGGGGTTCTCCGGACCGTAAAAGGAACCGACCTTCTGGTAAGTGATTATGTCGTAGTATTCTATGGAAGACCCTTGTGATCCGAACATGAACATTCCGTCGCAGCAGAGGTCGCGTAGCCCCCAGCCGGGAGCTTCG
>CAZNFQ010000010.1:0-40111 GCA_964571965.1 uncultured bacterium
CCGCATCGCAGTCGATGGCGTTGATGGTCTCTTCAAGGTCCTTCATCTGTGCATCGCCGTAGCCCATGGCAGGAAGAATAGCGGTTTCCTCCACGCCGGGGTAATACTTGTCGAAGGTTGCCTTGATGGTGCGAACTGCCTTGGGCACGGGGTTGGCAAACTCGGCAGCACCGTACTTCTCGGCGGCAACATAGCCTGCTCCGTATTCCATCTCACCGTGGGTAAGCGTAGGACCGTCTTCCACGACGAGGACCTTCTTGCCGAGAACCAGTTCGGGCTTGTCCACTGAAACGGGACTTGCGCCGTCGATTATTCTGGCGGTGGGATTGATCCTGCGGATGTTCTTTCTGACTTCTTCCACATCTTCAGGATAGGCGCTGTCGATCTTGTTGATAACGATCACGTCAGCCAGTCTGGCATTGATCTGCCCGGGGTAGTAACTGATCTCATGACCGGGTCTGTGGGGATCCACCACGGTTATGGTCAGGTCGGGGGCATAGAAGGAGGTATCGTTGTTCCCGCCGTCCCAGAGGATGATGTCTGCCTCTTTCTCGGCTTCACGAAGAATGGCCTCGTAATCAACGCCTGCGTAGATCACATTACCCCTTGAGATATGAGGCTCGTACTCTTCCATCTCTTCGATTGTGCATTCGTGCTTCTTCAGGTCCTCGATGGTGGCGAACCTCTGAACCCGCTGCTTCACGAGGTCACCGTAGGGCATCGGATGGCGAATGGACACCACTTTTTTGCCTGCGGCGGTGAGTTCTTCCACAACACGGCGGGTGGTCTGGCTCTTCCCGCATCCGGTTCGCACTGCAGTAATTGCAACCACCGGCTTGGTGCTCTTGATCATTGTGCGCTGGGCCCCGATCATTGTGAAGTCGGCTCCAACGGCGTTGATACGGCTTGCCAGGGCCATCACGGTGCTGTCAGGTAGATCACTGTATGACATTACGCAAAGCTCGATGTTCTCTTTCTCGATGATGTTCTCAAGCTGACTCTCATCGAGGATGGGAATACCCTGGGGATAGAGATCTCCGGCGAGCTCGGCGGGATACTTTCTTCCATCGATGTCAGGGATCTGGGTGGCTGTGAAGGCCACGACCTCGTAGCTGTCATCTTTCCTGTAAAGGGTGTTGAAGTTGTGGAAATCGCGCCCGGCGGCGCCGAGGATAAGGGTTCTAGTTCTGCTCATTGCAGTCGTCCTTTCCGCAAGTTGAACATTTGCTTGCGGAAGAGCAACAGCGAACCGTATGGTTCGGCCTCTTCCACTTTGTCTGTGGATACCAGCTACTTCGGCTGGCTGGCATCAAATCTCGCTCATTCATGAAGAATTGTCAATGCTTTACATATCTGTCAATCGGTCCTGATCCCCGCTTCGAAGAGTACGCAGATCCCGGTTCCAGCCAGGAAACCGGTTATCAGCCTCACCAGATTTGTGCTCTGATAGAAACCCGCGAACTGAAAGGTACCGTCCATCACGAGCGGTGCAACCATAAGAAGTCCTGCCAGAAGAGAACCGGGCAGTTTCCTGAAGTACATGAATGGAAGAGTAACCGTCATTCCCACCCAGAAAAAGGTGCATCTTGCACACAGACCGGGAGCCCAGTGAAAGGATCTTTCCGGGAGTCTGTGACATGTGAGCTCCAGAAGGGGGCGAACTGCAGGGCTGTCGGTGAAGGCTCCTGCGGTGAATACCGCGGCGATGAGAAAGAGCAGGATGGCGGCTGGTTTTCTCAGATCAGCCATCCGCCCAGGTATCGGTGTTCCAGTTGAAGTGCTCTCTTACAGAGGCCTCTCCCAGAACCTCCATGGCGGCGTACCTGCCCATTTCCAGAGAGTGATCCATGTTGTTGTAGCGGAAAAGTCCCTGTCTTCCACAGGTAACGCTTCCCTGGAGTGACTGGAGAGCATCGAGAACACAGGCGGTGCTTCTGCCGTAGTTCAGCTGGTATACAGGATAGGCCTGAGGTTTGCGGCTTATCATGGATCCTTTCACCATTTCCCCGGTGAACAGACCCAGGTGTTCAGCTCCGGGAATGGTGGACCTCAAGAGCTCATCCATTGGAGTATTCCACAAATCATCGCCCTCCTGACAGCTGAATTCGAATACCACCTGGGATGGGCCCGTGGGATCGAAATTTCTTGAGATGGAGAGCCTGTTGAAAAGGTAACGGTCCTCGGAGGTATAGATCCAGTGGTCTGAAGGCTCCAGATCGCCGTCGAGCATAACCGCCAGGAAGACCAGAGCCCTGAACCGTAGAGAAGCGGCAGCCCTGTGAACGGCTTCGGGGAGCAGGTCTCCAAGAAGCTCGGTGTACCTGCCCAGGGGTATTGTGTTCACCAGCCTGCTGCACCTGAGAGAGCCGTCTTCGAGAATGACCTCCCACTGGCCGTCTTTTCTTGAAATTCCAAGGGGCTCCCTGTCGTAGACTATTTTTCCTCCTGCTTTTTCTATCTCCCTCGAAAGGGCCAGGGATATCTCCCCAATGCCGCCCACAGGATAGTGAAAAGTACTCACCAGGCTTCTAACGGTTTCCTTCGAGGGAACGATGGTTTCCTTTACAAGGCCTGCAAGGCTTGGAACGGTTATCCTCTGACTGGCCCAGTCTGCAGATAGCTCCGACGGCTCGATGCCCCATAATTTTTTGTTGTAAGGTGCCAGGTACAGCTCATACAGACCTCTGCCGAACCTGCTCATCACCCAGCCTTCGAAGGTCTCCTGATCCCTGGGTGAAAAAACGCCGCGGATCTTCTCTCCAAAGAAACTGAGAAGCATTCCTGCTCCCCTGTGGAGAGGCATCTTAGCTAAAACGTTCCCAAGTGCAAGGGGATAGTCGAAATAGCGATCAAGAAGCCTTATTCTGCTTACCCGCTGCAGCTCCACCAGTTCAATTCCCGGAAGTTCCTTCACGAATTTCAGTATCTCCCGGTTTTTTGTGTGAAACCTGTGCGGGCCAAGATCGTAGACAAAACCGTCACGGTGCACGGTGGCTGCGAGACCTCCCGGTTCAGAACACTTCTCCACCACCGTTACCTCGATACCGCGCCGGGCCAGCTCGCAGGCAGCACTGAGGCCAGCCAGCCCGGCGCCTAGAACAACTGTCTTCAAATCCCTATCTCTCACTCATCTATCCAGACGATCCTCATCCGGTTATCGGGAGAAATGGGAGAAACCGCTGTGATGTGATCGGTAACGGCCTCGAGAAGTGTCAATCCGCTATAGGTTGCCTCATGCTCAAGCATTATGCCGTACCCGACGTTTCCCTGCGCAAGATAGCCTGTGGTTGCAATCGTATAGATCCTGTCCGGATCAAGAGGTTCACCGTTTATCATGGGATCCTCTATTTTTTCACCGTCAGGTTTCAGCTGATTCCTTCTGCAGGTGAAACCGGATATCTCCATATCCCTTCTTCTTCCCTGCATACCTGTCTCAAGAATTGCCAGAAGCTCTTCACCGGTTACCCGGAGGGTGTAGAGATCCTCTTCGAAGGGAATCGCCGTGTAGACTATACGCGGTGTGATGGGACCCCTTGGTATGGCCGCCCTGATACCGCCTCTGTTAAGAAGGCCCACATCGGCTCCGGTGGCAATTCTTATCGCGTCGCTCATCAGCCTGCCCAGGGGATGCTCCGCACCGCCTCTGGGGATCTCGGCAACTGCCTCGCCTATAACGCTGTCCATTCCTGCCTCGGCTATCTCGCGGAATCCGAGGATCATCTCATTCTGCTCCATGTCAGGCCAGAACCTGTCATGGAGCAGGCTTATGTATTCCTCTCCATCAGGACAGTTATAACCGATTATCGAAGCGGTCTCCGTGTCTATGGCTACTCTGAGATGGCCTATACCGGTTCCGTTTGCGTATCCCTGAACCACTATGGTGTGAGTAAGGGGATTGACCCAGGGCTCCCTGAGAGCAACATGGGTATGACCGCTTACGATAAGGTCAATGCCCTCCACCATACAGGTGAGCTCTGCGGAGTTGTAGGCGAAATCCTTCGTGTACTCCTCGCCGTTGTCCCAGGCCTCGAATACCCTTTCAGTATATCTTTCGGGGTCAGGGGGCTGACCAAGGTGTGACACTAGAACCACCAGATCGGCTCCCTGTTCATTCACCTGGGCTATCGCGTTCTCAACAGCAGGCAGTTCGGGAGCGATCACGTAACCCGCAAGAAGCTCCGGGTCCACAAGACCGTAGGTGTCCGAGGTATTGACTCCGATGAAAGCAACTTTCAGCCCTCCCATTTCCCTGAATATCCAGGGCTGTATGGGAGGCGGTATCTCACCCTCATCGGTAAGGAAATTGGTGCAGATAACCGGGAAATCAGCCAGCTCGGAATTCTTTATGGCTACCAGCGCTCCATGGTCGAAGTCGTGGTTTCCCAGTGTCATCATATCGTAGCCCATGGAGTTCATCCACTCCATCATGAAATCTCCGGAGTTCCAGTTTCCCACTGGAGTTCCCTGCCAGATATCCCCGCAGTCGATGAGCAGACAGTACTCTCCGGCTGCCTCGCACTCTTCCCTTACCATATCCACATACGAGGCTATCCAGGCCCCCCCACCTATTCCGGGAGGAAAATCGGGATTCATGAAAGAAGCGTTCTGAGAGGCGATCCCTCCATGGATATCGTTGGTATGAAGAATGTTGAGATATATGGTCTCTCCGCCGGCAAAGCCGGCTGTGATCAGGAGCAAAGCAGCAAGTATTCTCAGCATGATCAGGTCCTTCCTAGAATGTCTTCGTCACGCCAAGTGAAAAGGCCGTTCTGCTCGACTCCACAACAAGGGAATCTCCAAATGAGAAGGATGGCAGTCCGTCTGCCTGATACTGGTCCCATCTCACGGGAGAGAACCCCAGGGAAGCGTCCACGGTCATATCTCCAAGCAAAAAGCCTATGCCCGCGGTGAAACCCATTCTGTCCAGAGCCGAGGCAATCGGTGAGCTGTCATATTCAAACCCGGCTCTGACGATTGTGTTCCCCGGAAGGGTGTTTTCAACACCTGCTCCGAATCCCCAGGAATTCCTGAGCGCGGCATCTTGTCCATCTATTTCCACACCTGAGGTGGCTGCCCACCAGAGATCAGCGGTGAACTTGCTCATGAGTCGGTTGCCCGGCCTGTAGACAAACCCTGATCTTGCCTTCATGGGAAGGGTTATGTCCGTCTCTGTATTTTCCACGGTGGAGGTCCAGCTCATAGGCTGCTCGATTCCTGCAGACACCAGAAATCTTCCAAGGTCAGCCATGGCTGATCCCCGAACCATCATCCCGGACAGTTCCGCCTTGGTTTCCGTCTGTATATCCGTGACCGTGGGGTCTATGTACTCAATGGTGTATTCCGAGGTTCTGGTTCCGGTAAGGAATCCGCCGCCTGCACCCAGGGACAGGATCCCGCCGGTGTTCCAGCTGCCTGAGAGGGAAAAATCTCCCAGCATTCCGCTCACCGCCAGCTCCTCATCTGCTACCTTCACATAATTGTCGTCGTTCATTACCCTGCCGTAGTCATAGCTGAAGGTGTTAACTGCCCTGAAACCCGCCGCTGCGGCAAAGGTCCCGTCTGACCACGAAACCGCGGCTCCTCCGGGAAGGGGCATGAAGTTCTGGTTGAAGCTGTATTCAGATTCACCGACAACTCCGCCAAAGCTGTCGTAGACTCTTCTGGTACGCTTTTCGATGTCCAGCGCCACCTGGCCTGTTACACCTGCGGAAAAGCCTTCCGGAAGTTTCGACGCCATCACCGGATTCTCCAGGGCCCCCTGAGGTGACCCGTCGGCATACCAGGTGTTTCCCATTCCGGCAGCTGCTGCTGAACCGGCCATTCCTTCATTTCCCAGCCACATTATCTCCGGAAGGCCGCCGGAGATGGCCAGAAGGATAATCATTCCGCCTGCTGTAATACCCATCTCTCCTCCTGCCTACCAGCGAACATCGAGCTGGCAGCGAATGCCGTAGTCGGTGACGTGGTCACCGAAGTCTGTTACTGTTTCGTCCGGAGATCCCTGGTAGTGGTACTGGTCTTCGGGGTCCGGTCTGTAGAATCCGTTATGGGGGAAGAACGTATCCTTCCGGACAAACTTGAACCGAAGCTGAAGGTTGTCTGAAATGGTGTTCTTCAGGGTTATGTAGAACTTTGTGCCGTTACCGTCCAGGAAGTCTATTCCTGTATCCTCGAACTCCCACTGACTCATGCCGTTGGTTGTCCAGAGGGTGGTTCCGCCAAGCACCGAAAGATCGCTGGTGAACTCATGCTCGTACCTCATGGCCAGGAAGCCGCCGTTCATGTTCCTGTCATCTCCGTAGAGAGGGTTAGGCGTAAGCTCCACATCTCCGTATCTCAGCTCTATGTTGAAGTAATCTCCGCCGAAGGGTAGCGAGAAGGTTCGAAGGGTGAACTCCTGGGTTCTTGAATTGGTTGGTACGATGTCCTTTGCGTTCAGTTTGTCCTGGAATTTGTACTTGAGCCTGAACCTCACAGGCCAGGTTGGACGGTACTCAACCTCCCCCTGGAATCTGAGATTCTCCGTGCTGTATGCCAGATTCCGCCAGACATCCAGGTAAACCCTCGTGAAGGTCACCTGCTGACTCACCTGAAATCTTGTCTCCACATAAACGCCTTCCTCAGGTTTCGGAACGGGAAGGTCGGCTATCTGTGACGCAAGCGGATCGTTCAGCCTGTAGGGGCTTTCAAATACCGTGTCATCGAATCTGTGCTGTTCTGCGAACCCCCTGTTGTAGGGATTCATGAAGTCCAGGGCGTAGTTCCTGTAAGAACCGGTGATGTTGAACCAGTTGTTCTGCCAGCTGGCAGTGGTGAGTGTGGCCCAGGCACCGTTGTCCTGCCTTACCGCCTCCACCTCGGCGCTCATGTTCCTGAAAACGGTCTGAGCGGCTCCAGCCACATAGGTAAGCCTGTCTCCAGAGGGCATGTTCGCATATTCCGGACAGTTCCACTGGTAGCTGTCGTTGGGAATATCCAGCCCGGAAACGGATGGATTGAGAGAATCGCTGTACAGTATTCCCAGACCTCCGATACCCACGGCGGTTCCAACCGGAAGGAATTCGCCCATGTCGTAGAAGGCGTACCCTCCATAGGTGGTCTCTTCCAGAACATTGCTGTACTCATCTGTTCTGAATTCGCCCTGATAGAGAATGTTGGGTGAACCGTCCAGATTGGTTACAGCGTCCCTGGGGGTATAGGACCCGAAGGCGTACCCGAGAAGGGGACCGGCTTCCAGCTGCGCGGCTGCTCCGAAAAGGGCGCTCTGCCGGGATGAAGTCAGATCCGGAGTAAGACCCCAGGTTCTGTAGGTGTTACGGTACATCAGTTCATCGGAATTGTCCATTAGAAGACCCTGGGCCAGCGACAGCCGGTAGTTACCAACTATTGCCTGCCGGACAACTCCGTCATCCTGGAAGGAAAAATAGGCCTTTCCCACGTCGAATCTATTGTTCACCGGGGCATCCAGACCTGAAAACAGCTCGCTCCCGGCTATGGAGTTCTCACCCCTGGAAAGACGGGCTCCCAGCCTGTATCTGTCTCCGGCTCCCAGCCTTATCCTGTGTGCGAAACCAGTTGTATACCTTGCTTCCAGGAGCTGATCGTACTCGGACTGGAGCCTGTTTATAAGGGCAACACTGTCTATTGATGTTGAGGCCAGCTCCCTCCCGCCGGCGAGGATATCGCTAACCGCCGACTTCATTTCGGAGATCTGTCCCTCGATGCCGTCTTCGATACCGGATCTTCCCGAGCCGTCTTCATAGATGAACCGGTAGTTTCCGAACAGATCCGTGGAGGAATAGTCCGGTTCTCTCACAGAAATGAAATCACGCATGTTCCTGTAGCCATAGTAGCGCAGGTTCTCGGTGCCGCTGAGTGAGCGAACGGAAGATACGGGACCGAGGCTCCGCAGTCTTGCGTCCACCGCAGCGGCGTCTATGAAACTAACCCTGTCCAGGCTCCTGAGGTCCCACCATCTGGCGGTGTTCACGGGCATGGGGCGCAGAAGCAGGTCTTCCCAGTACTCCACTGCCGCATCACCGGGCCCGTCTTCTGATGCCAGTCTTTCCATTACGTCAAGCACCTGGGGCGAGATACTGCCCTCCGAGGGGGGAAGAACTATGGTGTTCTCCCGGAGCCAGAGAAGGGTAGCAGGTTCGAAACCCGGAAGCTCGAGGACCTCGTAGATATTTTCAAGGCCTCCTGTGTCCCGTATGTGATCGTAAAGAACCTCGGCCTGCTCTCCGGTAAGACCCGGAAGGGCAGTGAGATCGTCAAGTGAAGCGGAGTTCAGATCGAATCCCGGGGGAAGCACAGCGGCCAGCATTGAGACGAAAAGCAGGTTAAAAACCATAACTCACCCCGAATGCGTGGGAAAGATCCAGCTCAGGATGGGTCTGTACACTGTAGGATGCCTCTACCCCCCGAACCGTAGCAGTGAAACCGCCTGTTAAAACCGCCGGTCCGCTCATTGCTCCGGCGTATACCGTAAGCGGTCCCAGAGGAAGGGCTCCCCCGACCCTTACCCTTGTTCCACGAAAATCTCTTGTAAGGGCGAATGATGTAACGAAACCCTCGGCGGGTTCATATGAAATCCCCGCGTCCATCTGCCTGTGCATGTATTCCTCGGAGTTCCCGATCCTGGATTCGAAGGGATTCTTCATTGCCGCGGCAAAAACCCATCGGTTGTACATATCCACCCTGAAGCCGGCATTTACGGAAAAAGCCGATGCTGAACCGTAACTGCTTACGCCGTCTTCGATGACTACCCTGGAGATCACCGGTTGAATTCCCACTGAGAAGTCCCTGGTGAGTTTGCCGGAAGCGGTAACCGCAAGCATCTGCTCGCTGTACAGGTCTCCTCCGAAATACCTAACAGAACCGGCAAGGTTCCAGTTGCTGGAAACAGGTGCACCGCCGTCGATGCCTGCGGTGGTAAAATCGAAATTGGTGTAGGGCAGCTTGCCGGAAACCGTTACCGCGGCTGTTTCCATTCCCGCGATGGAAGCCGGGTTCCAGAAAAGTCCCTCCAGGCCGCCTGCAACAACTCCCGTACCTCCCATGGCCATTGCTGGAATGCCCATTTCCATCTCTTCGAAGGCTCCCAGGGCTGGAATGGCCAGCAGAAGAAGGGCTGCGGATGTAAATGCTCTCATGTCTTCCCTCCTATTCCAGAGGAGCCGCGATTACCACGGTCTCGGTTGTTGTAAGACGGTCGCCGTCGGGATATACCGCCTCGAGATAAAGAAGATACTGTCCCATGGGCAGGAATTCGTTCCAGTCATCTCTTCCGTCCCAGCTGAAAAGGTCTCCCGCAGGGGAGTTGACGGCCAGGTGCGCCAGATCCCTTCCCGCCCTGTCGAATACGGTGAGGTTGAACCTTGTTCCCTGGGGTCCGCCGTATTCTATGGTCATGGTTTCCCCCAGATCAGGGGCGAAGGGATTTCCCGTTACGTCAAGGTGAAAGAAATTGTCTATGGCGGGATTGAAAACGGTTATGTCAGTCTGATACCGGGGAAGAAGCTGGTAACCGGAATCGTATGGTTCCGTTGAGTCGTACTGACCGCCGATGCCCTTAAGGAAAAGCCTGGTTCCTGAGGCTATCCCTGAAACGTCCACTCCGGTGGATTCATTGACCCTGACAGGGATCACCGTCTGACCGTTCCATACGTCGAAGTTGTATCCGCCTCCGGCATAAGAAGGTGCAGTGGCAACGGTTACCCACTGAAGAAGAGAGGGAGAACCGGCTCCAACGAGCATTCCCTCCAGGGATTCGGAAACCGGCTGGTTCCGCATGAGCTGAACCGGAGCCGGCATTCCTGGGTTGCCCACATATTCATAGTCGTCAATGGAAGCGGGGGATATCTCGGTGAGACCGTTATAGGCCTTTATCTCACCTGTTATCTCCCATTCCTCTCCCGGGGCAAGATCCATGGGAGCCTCGTAGGCGTAAACATTGATCCCGGCCGTGGCATCCTGAACGTAAAAGCTCACCCCACTGGTGGAAAACAAAGTTGCCTCGCAGGTTGCGATCGCGCTTATCGTTACGGTCTGCCCGAGAAGATCAGGCACACCGTCGCCGTCACTGTCCACCCTTGCCTCGGCAACGGTAAGGACCTGGGCACCGGCGATACCGCAGAGCAGCAGTACCGGCAGAATAACCTTTATCATCGTTCCTCCCTCTTCCGGCCTAGCGGCCTGTTCTTATCTCTGCATCTGCCAGTTCAGCTGCCCTGGAAAGGGCTTCCTCCGGCGTCATTCTTCCGTAAAGCACTATCTCCACCGATTCCGACAGAAACTCCCTGCCATCGTACCAGGCAGTTATCTGGGGTTCGAAAACAGCATAGTAAAGCTGATTCACGACCCCCTGAAGCCCGGGGAACCGTTCTATTTTCTCAAGGTAAGCAGGTTCCGTCAGACTGCTCATTCTGGCAGGCAGATAACCGCTTCCCGCAAACCATCTGGCCTGTATTTCCGGTCTTGTGAACCACTTGATGAACTCCCAGCCGGCCTCAACGGCCATGGGATCGGCATTCCGGAACAGCACTACGTTGGTTCCAGCTATGTAAACACCAGGCTGTTCCCCGGCGGGAAGCGGTGCTGTACCGATGGTGAAAGTGGGAAGACCGCTCTCAGCCCTGCTTTCCATGTCCTGAGTCATGAACGCCAGGCTGGTCACGGAACCCTGAACCTGTGCCACCCTTCCGTCTGCAAAGGCATTCTGATTATCGTAGCCAGATGTGAGGTAGGCGGTGGAATCTCTGTACAGGAGTCCGGTCATGTAATTCAGGGCAGTGATCCCCTCTTCAGAGAAAAATGCCGTTGCGGTGGAATCACTGTTCAGAAGTGACCCCCCCGCCTGGGCCAGGAAACACTCGAAGGTCCATACCGAGGTACCGAATGCGGTTCCCCAGCGATCCTCCCTGTCCAGCATGTCGCCGTCCCGGTTCACATCGACGGTGAGAAGACGAAGGTTTTCGCTCTGCTCTTCCCAGGTTTGCGCCGGTGTGATGCCAAGACTGTCGAACCATTCTGTGTTGTAATAAATAAGCGGAACGCTTTTGTTGAAAGGGAAACTGTAAACCCTTCCATGGAAGGTGTTGTTTGCCTGGAACACAGGGAAGAAATCGTTCCACATCTCTTCCGTGAACTCCGGATCGGCGTCCATCAGCGAATCAAGAGGCACAAGGGCTTCACCCCTGATGAGCTGTGCGGTCCATGTTTCGTATGCCTGGGCGAGAACCGGAGGCGATCCCGCCATTACACCGGCCATTATTTTCTGGCTGAGGGCCCTGTAGTTACCCATACATACGGGCACTACCTCTATATCAGGATGGATCGAATTGAATTCGGCTATAAGGCTGTCTTCCAGCATGTCCCCAAGGGGACCGCCCATGGCATGCCAGAAAACGATCCTTACAGGTCCCCGGTCATCGACTTCCCCGTCTCCGCAGGAGAGCAAAAGGAGGGATCCGGCCAGAAATGCCGTCAAATATCTCAGAGGAGACTCCCTTCACAGGATTTCACACAGTGTACCCGGAAAATGTAACACTTAATATACGGCTTCGGAGGACCAGAAAAGAAACCCCGCTGATAGAGGTATTTGCTCTGAAAATAAAAATGGCTATAATCAGCCCGAACGTTGTTTCATCAACTGTTCGGGCAAAAAAGAAATGTACGGGGTTACAATGTTAGCCCGCAAACAGGAACACAGGAGGGACTTTAAAATGAAAAGATTCGCAATCGCTCTTGCAGCAGTATTCGTACTTGCCATGGCCTGCGGCGGAGCCGCAACACCTGATGCAGTGGTCAAAAAGGCAATAGACGCCTTTGAGAATGGCGACGGCAACGCACTTATCAGCTGCCTTTCATCCGAGGCAGTGGAAGAGCTCAACGCTCAGGTGGAGGAAATGAAAGCTTCCCCCGAGGAAAGCGCTGCTTTCATGGCGATGATGGGTATCGAGATCACAGCTGATGAGATCGAGAACATGAGTGCAGGCGATTTCATCTCCAAGCTTTTCTCCAGCGAGATGATGGCAGAAGAAATGCCTGACTTCAGCACAGTTGAAATCGGCGAAACAGTTATCGACGGCGAAACCGCCACAGTCGAGGTTACCCTCGACGGCGACACGGACACTGTTGAGCTTATCCTTGAAAACGGCGAGTGGAAGCTCGGCGACATGATGGGAATGTAAGATATACAGCTGATTTGGGCGCCCTCAGGGGCGCCCTTTTTTTAATCCTTGGAGGCGGGGCAGGACGGGCAGTCAGGACAGGTGGAGCATTCTGAAGACGGTTTCGAGGGTTTCTTGTAATCGGTCTGATAGAATCCGCTTCCCTTGAAGATAACTCCTGCTCCTGAGCCGATAAGCCTCTTCACCTGCTCTCCGCACCTGGGGCACACTGTATCAGGCTCCGCTGACATCTGCTGGAATTTCTCGTATCTGTGCCCGCACTTTTCACATGAGTATTCGTATGTAGGCATTGATATCCTCTCGAATTGTTAATTTCGTGAATTATAATACAAACCGCCTGTGTTATGGTTCCAGCTGCTTATCTACCTTGAGATGCCCTTTGGACACTGCAAGCCCGGCAATTATAACAGGCAGGAACTGGGTTGCATGGAAAAAAAGGGCCATGGCTTTGGCCTTTGGTTCGGCAAGTCCGGTGATGGCAGGAAACACTACCCCCAGGGCATAATGCACGGTTCCAGCCCCTGCAGGTGTGGGTATCAGCATACCGAAACCTGCCAGCACAAGGACCAGAGCGGGGTAATACCACTCCCACTGAATGTCCAGAGCCATGAATACAGGTATCACAGAGGCGCACAGGGAGAGCCAGACGAGTATCGAAAAGAAAGTTACCCTGAGCAGCTCCCCGGGATCCTTCAGTATATCCAGCCCTGCGGCGAAATCCAGAAGCATTTTCTCCAGCGCCGTGGCTGCTTTGAAGAGCTTGAACCGCTTAAGAGGCCATACTATCACTCTTACCGTTCTTTCATGCCACTTCCTGAGGGCCACAAGAACTATGAGAACAGCAATATAACCGCAACCTGCGGCTATGAGCCCTCCGCGGACAGTGGGTGAAAGTGAAGACCACATGGCAGCCATGACCACAAGAGCAAGACCTGTAAGAGCAAGGCCATCGAAAAGCCGGGCGATTACAACCGTTGCAAAGGAAGAGGCAAAGGGTATTTTCGTTCTCCTGGAAAGAAGGGCCGATCTGGCAAACTCACCCAGCCTGGCCGGAAGAATGCTGTTAAGCATAAAACCGGTAATAAGGGGAGGAGCAGCGGTACTCTTCCTTACCTTCTCGATGGGAGCCAGCAGGGTAACCCAGCGGTAGATCCTGAACACGTAACTTGCAGCAAGTACAGGAAGCACCGCAAATGCATATCCCCAGCCGGTGGTTTCAAAGACCCCCTGCAGTTCCACCCAGTTAGTTTTCCTGAAGGTAAGCCAGGTTGTCAGTAATGCTATCAGAATTCCCGCGATCAGCTTCAGGGAACGGCTATTTGCCTTGCTCAAGAAGCACCTCCAGGCCATGACAGATGGAGTGAAGTGCCATGATCATCTGTTCCTGGGCATGGCTTGTCTTTTCTGACGGCGCCACCCAGTGAACATCAGCCCATTCGGCCTTCGGGCACGAAGCGGAGGTGAAGGCAACGACCTTCATCCCCTTCTCTGATGCTTTTTCAGCTGCTTTGACAATGTTCGGACTCATGCCGCTGGTGGTAAGGGCCACCAGAACGTCGCCGGGAACGCCAAGGGCCTCCACCTGCCTTTCGAACACATGCTGAAAGCCGTAGTCATTACCAATGGCGGTTATCACAGAGGTATCCGAGGAAATGGAAATGGCAGCAAGACCGGGCCTTTCCCTTCTGAATCTGCCAACAAGCTCACCTGCAAAGTGTGATGCGTCAGCAGCGCTTCCTCCGTTTCCGCAAACCACTACCTTACCGCCTTTTTCAATGGCTTCCATTAGGGTTTCGGTAATTGCCCAGGCTGTTTCCCATTCGAGACCGGATGCAGAGGAAACGGCCTCATCGATATAACTCTCTACAGGATTTTTCTCAGACATAATTCCATCGCTTCTTCAAAATGTGGCATTGCTGTTTTCCTCTCAGACCCCAGGGCTGACCATACAGGTCTTTTCGCTGGAAGGGAAAGGGACGCCCACTCCACCGGGACCACCTGTCCTCTCCCTATCTTCCGCCTGAGCAGGCAGGCCAGGTAAAAGGGGGTTACAGGTCCGGGGTTAACGCAATGATACAAGCCTCTGTGGTTTTCATCAAAGGCCATTTTGACAACAACGGCCGCCAGGTGTTCCACAAGGGTAATGCAGGCTGTCTGATCCACTACCGCAGAAACGGTTCCGCCCTCAATAAGCCTTTTTGCCATACTGGGGATCATTCCGGTGGAACCCGAAAGCCAGGAGGTCCGCACCACACAGTTGGCGGGGTTTTCCAGAGCTGCCTGCTCCCCTCTCCGCTTTGAAAGGGCATAGGCATTAACAGGCTCCACAGGATCGCTCTCCAGAAGAGGCCGGCCTTTACCGTCGGTAAATACCTGATCAGTGGATACGGTAACAAGCCTTATCCCCGTTCCGGTGAGTACCTTTACACCCTGGTGATGCACATAGTCAGCCTGAGCAGGGTTCAGTTCACACCTGTCCACATCGGTTATGGCGGCAGCGTTTACTATCACGTCAGGTTCTACTTCCCTGATCAGAGGATGAATACTGGAAGGATCCGCGATGTCTCCCCCGGGAAGATCCACTCCCACGCATGCATCGCCCAGCTCTGCTGCAAGCAGTGAACCCAGCATTCCCGCCGCTCCGGTTACGAGAACCTTCTTCATTGAATGTGTCCTTTTTTAAGAGGAAGCAGAGGAAGGGAGCCGTCTTCCAATATCAGAGAGGGAATATCGAATGTCAGCTCCTGCCAGGATACGGAGGAGAAATCCCCCAGCTCTTTCTTCAGCTTCGCGGAAAGAACAGGGTCGGAAGATGAATGGACATCGCTTGTTATTGCATGGGCAAGACCCGTTGAGAGAAGCCTCCTTGCAGTTGCCGCATACTTTGGATAGCGAAGAGACCTGGCACTGACAAGTGATCCACACCCCATTCTGGAAAGTTTGACCAGCCTGTCCCCTCTGCACCAGTGGTATCTTTCCGGATGAGCTATCAGCGGCCGGTATCCCCTGCGGATGATCCTGCGCAGGTTCAAAAGGGTTTCCACCCAGGTCACTCCAGAGTTGAATTCCACCAGTACGAAACCGGTGCCGGGATATCTGACCCTCTCCAGGTTCTCAAGGGAAAAACCGTGAACCAGAAGCTCACCGGCAGCAAGGAACTCCATTTGGAACCTTCCCGAAAGCCCTTCTATGAAACGGTTCACGTTATCCTGTCTTCCCCCTGCCACCCTGACAGGCATATAGGCGGAGTAGTGAGGGGTAAAAACCACAGTTGATCCTGAACCGTACTCCCCTTCCATACGAAGGAGTATGGAAAGTGCCTCATCATGGGTCTGTGCCCCGTCGTCCACAGCGGGAACCAAATGGGAGTGAAGGTCTATTACTGGCAGATTAGTACATCCCTTCCAGGGAGAATATATTCACCTGGGGAATATTCAGGGACGGGGGATTAGTGTCAAAGCTGAGTTTAATATTTATTGCAGCCATAGCTCTGCCTACTTTCGCCATTGAGGGGAAAGAGAAGGCATTGGAAAGACTTTCTCTGACCACAGACCGACTCATAACCATCGGTGAGGAAATGCTGGGGGAACCTGCAAGCGGCATGCTTGTAAAGGGAGATACCCTTCTGGTTGACATGAATCTGTCATCTGCATACTCCTATACCTTCATAATCTGGACCGATTCAGCATTCAATTACGTTGATTTCTGGCTCTCTTCACCTCAGGGGCTTACCCCCAGAGGTGACGTAAGCGACCACACCACCATGGCCATAATACCCGATTCCATGGAAACGGGAACATGGCAGCTTGGGATGGAACTCCTCGAGGGAGCCTACTCAGATACTGCCTATTATGCCGCTGCCATCTTCAGGGTGGAGAGACTATCCCAGTAAACCCCTTACAGCGGTTACACCCCGGCTCCTTATGGTGCTTATGGAAACGAAACCCGCAGCCCTCAGTCCGGTGTATACCCTTTCGGTATCCTCTTCTCTGGCGGAAACGATAATAGTTCCGCCGCTTTTCAGAAGGTGGGCCCCTGCGAAAATGAAACGGAAAAGGGTAAGCGAATCCCCTGCCCGTGCCTGATCCCTTTCAAAGTCCCCGGACCTTCTGCTGCGCCCGATTTGGTAAAAGGGAGGATTTGCCACCACCAGGTCGGCGCAGTCCTTCCTGAAAATGCTTGAGATCTGCTTTATATGGCAGAGAACCGGCTGTCCATAAGCGGGGTCGAAGCAGGCAAGCGCCTCCATTGAAAAATCTATGCCTATCCTGAAACCGGCGGTTGCAGGGGCATTTCTGAATATGGCTCCGGTACCTGTGCCCAGATCGAAGCAGACCCTGTATGAAGTGGCTGAGACCGCGTCGGCAAGCAGAAGAGTATCGGAAGTGACCTCTCTTCCGGGTAAAGGGGTCAGCGGTAAACCACCTTTGCCAGAGCCCAGGTCTTTTCGGTGGTCGATGAACTGAATCTGTTGTCGTGCCAGGATCTGATACTCCAAAGGCCGTCTTCACTCTCGACCATGTGTATCTCTGCGATACCGAAAGCAACTTCATACTCGGCCTCAGGAAGCAGGAAGGTGTACTCCCTGTAGATGATCACGCTGTCCTCAGGCGCGGGAGGATCGGGGTTTGAACCAACCGGGGAGAAATTCGCCTGGAGACTGTCATCGGGAACAGCGGTGTATATGCCGCCCAGGGTGAGATTCTCAACGCTCCATGTCCAGGAGGAGAAGTCGAGGGTCGGGTAGTCGTCAATATCGTTGGTATCCGCATAGAAAACAAAATCTTCATCCAGACAGTCAAGATAGAGCACGGATTTCCCGTTCAGTGCGGATGCCATGTTCTCCATTACTATGTCGGGGCTTGTGGGTGTCTGCCAGACCACACCTGTACCCGAAGGATCCGCGGGGTCTCTGGGATCGAAAAGACTGCACGATAGTACGAGAAGCACAAACACGGGAAAAACAAGGTATCTGTTCATATCTAACTCACATCCTGATGTTGAAGCCCACGTTGGCGTTCCAGTAGCTGTCCCTGTCGTCATCGCTGTAGAAGGATCTGGTGATGTTCGTGTTCAATGTTCCCCCCATGGCGTCTATTGCAGACCGGATCCCGACATGGTGTATGTGGTCGACGGTTTTCAAGCCGTAAGCCATTCTGTTCCTTGCATAGTACTGGTAGGAGTAGGTGGGGGTAATACCAACAGAACTGGAAACATGAAAACCCACATCCAGTGTAATGGTGTTGTTCAGGGTTTCCTCTGTTCTGAGAAAAAGGCCATCCTCGATGTTCCCCTGATCGTTAAAGATGAAATTGTGTGAAATTCCCAGAGTAGTGCTGTCAGTTGAAGTTCTGCTCAGGGTAAATGACTCGTCGAGCCTTCTGAAAAGCCTGTCGCTGATGCCCGACTGTTCAGGAAACAGGTAATTGGTATAGGTGGCCGTAATTTTCATGGACTGGCTCAGCTTCCAGTCATTTCCCAGGTCGTACCTGTAACCGGGATTGAAAGCATAGGTAGAAGTTCTCTTCGAATTTGCGCTCTGTGAAGACATCAGATAGTAAAGACTTCTCTCCTGGCCGTTCATGGAACACGTAAGAGTGAACCGTTCCGACATGGGGATGCTGGCGCTTATGGAGATAAGCTCTCTGTACTCGTCCCGGTCGTAGTCGTTGGTGTACATGAGGGTGTCTGCATTCTCCACTTCGGTGTCGTAGGAGTACAGCTCCACAAGGCGCTGAAATGTGATCCGCGAGTCTCCGGGGGTGTAGGAAAGGGTAATGTTCAGCAGTTTATCGTCGGTAAACTCGTTGAGCTGATAGTAATCCGTGGTCCCGTAGATCCGGGTAGTGTTCTCCTGGTTGTTGTAGGTCCTGTCCAGAGAAAAGTCCAGTTCGATGTTTTCCGCAGCTTCCCAGACTAGGTTCGAGCCAAGATATCTGCCGAATCTGTCATTGTTCCTGGGGTCGTCGATGGTGGAGTCGGGATCGGTATACTTGTAGTGGTCGTTATCGTCTGTCCAGCCGGTGCTGAAGTTTATAAAAACACCGGGTATTATCTCGGGAAGCTCGGCTGATTCAGAGTGTCCCCAGGATTCGCCGACCCTTGTCTGAAGTGAATCGATGTAGTTAATGGTATTCTGCGCCGCAGTGATCTGAGCGCTCAGGCTTCCTCCCCTGAAACTCTCAGGAAAGTAATAGTTCATCCTTGCGTTCAGGCCATCCGAGAAATTTTCCGTTTCGTTTCCGTATGACCGGCTCTCATTAAAACCAAGGGAGGTGTTTATGCCGCTGAAAAGAGTCTTCGTTACAGTAGCGCCAACCCGGTAAAAGTTTCCGTCGTTGTTCCCGGAGGTGAGCGTATCGCCGGAGGTTCTCACATAGTCAGTGTTCTGCAGACCCACGGAAACCGATGTGTTCAGCCAGTTCCCCCTGGAATAGCGGAGGGATCCCGAAGCGGAGGATGTCCTGTCATCCCGGACTCTTTCCGAGTACCTGTCCTCAAGGGAGATGCTCTGAAGGAACGTAGTGGACATCTCGACTCCGTTGATGGGTTTCCAGCTGAGGATCCCCGTGCCGCTTCTGTAATCGGTAAATCTGTCCAGCCCCTCGGTTCTTTCCGCGGAAAATGTACCGTTACCGTTGATGTTCACCGTGGGTGAAACCACCTCAGCCACTGAAAAGCTGTTGGTGAGCTTGCTTGTTTCCTTGATCTGATCCATGTTCAAAGTGTAGGAAAAGTCGAATGCGGAGGCAACAGCAAACAGCATTAAAAGAAGCAGTAAGTACCTCAAATTAAAGCCTTTCCAGCAAGTTCAGCATACTTCTCAGGGGAAATTCTTTCCGCCCTTAGATCCGGATCCACAGATGCGGACTGAAGCATATGTATTGCGGTTTCCCTTCCGAATGCTCCGGTCAGGCAGTTTATAACCTTTTTCCTCCGTGAGGAGAAGGCCGCTTTGACTATTCTGGCATACACGGCATACTCCTGACGGGTAAGGGGCACCGCCGCTTTCCTTTCAAGGATCACAACCCTGGAGTCCACCTTCGGTCTGGGCATGAACTCCTCGGGGGACAGATCGAAAAGCTTCTTAACCGAAAACCACGGCCAGACCATAAGGGAAAGTCTTCCATATTCTCTGCCCCCCTCAAGACAGCCCAGTCTGGCGGCCATTTCCTTCTGAAGCATTATCACTGCCTTTTTCACAGAAGAATACTCCGGCTCGCAAAGCCTCAGAACGGCCTGAGAGGAAATATTGTAAGGAAGATTTGAAGCCACGGCATCGAAGGGGTGTCCGGAGAATGAAGATGGAGCTGTGGTAAGGAAATCTCCCTGAATGGTCTCCACCTGAGGGAATTCCTGCTGCATGCGCACAGCCAGTTCCCCTGAAAGCTCAACGGCGGAAACGGAATGTCCTGCGGCCAGAAGGCCCCTGGTAAGGGCACCGAGTCCCGGTCCGATCTCAAGCACACGGAGCGGTTCACACCCCAGAGCCCGTACTATTTTCCGAACCGCAAGGGGATTTATGAGAAAGTTCTGTCCCAGGCTCTTTTCAGCCCGAAGACCAAGTTCCTCCAATACCCGCCTGGTTTCTCTTCTGTTCATATGCCCCTCAGCCTAAGCTTAATACCCAGTCTTTCAGCAAATGAATGCAGCCTTTCCGTATCGACTCCCGAGCCCTTTACCGCTGAAAGGGTTGCTTCAACTCCCGAGGAACGCACCAGCTTGATGAACTTCATCAGATGATCCCAGGCATCGTCCCGGGAAGGTCTGCATATTCTCCGGTATTCCACCGCCCCGGAGGCGTTCAGGCTTACGTTCACGGAATCCACGGATCTTATAAGCTCCAGTACTTTTTCCTCTTCCATGAACGACGTACACAAACCGTTTGTGTCAAGCCTTGTTTTAACGCCCATGGAAGTGAGGATCCTGCAGCATTTCAAAATCAGACCGCTCCTGAGGGTAGGCTCGCCGAATCCGCAGAAAACCACTTCATGAAAGTCATCCAATGGAAGCGCGTCAAGGGTTGAAAGAACCAGATCTTCCGGAGGGTCCTCCATGTGCCGGAGGAAGTGGCCTCCGATACCGTCAGCACTTCGCCTGATGCAGAACCTGCAGTTGTTGCCGCACCTTGAAGTGAGGTTAATGTAGGCCGAATCACCGTAACGGTAAACAATATCTGCCCTTCTGTTCACAGGATGAAGGAGGAAAGCCCTGAGGGTATTCTCCCACAGCATGAATGACGTGCCCTCTATAGACAGGAAGCAGCCCTGAAGTTCCCTTATTGTCTCTATGACCAATCTGGTGTATGCAGGTTCGTTCCTTCTTCCCCGGAAGGGTTCCGGAGGCAGAAAAGGAGAATCGGTTTCCGCCAGCAGCAGTTCCGGGGGTACTTCCGCGATCATCCCTCTGAGTTTTCCGTTCTTTCTGTAGGTCAGGGGTCCGCCCGTACCAATGTAGAATCCCCGGGCGACCGCCTTTTTCGTAGTATTCGAATCGCCGTTCCAGCAGTGAAGAACAACGGGCACCTCTATTCTCTCAGGAAGCTCCTCCAGCACCTGTTCTTCAGCATTCCTTGAATGGACCACAAGGGGGAAGCCTATTGCCCTTGCAAGACTGATGTGCTTCTGGAACCACTCTATCTGGACGTCCCTGGAAAAGCTCTCATGGTGGAAGTCAAGGCCGGTTTCTCCAACTGCAACGGTTCTGGGTGCAATCAGTGTCTTCCTCATTGCCCTCCACTGGAATTCTTCATTCTCCTCCGGAAGGTGCTCCGGGTGAAAAGCAGAGGCGGCCCAGCAGCTGTATTTTTCCGCTATGGCAGATGATCTTTTTGAGGTGGACAGATCCACGGAAGGAATCATTATATCGGATATACCAGCTTCCACGGACCTCTTCAGAACCTCTTCCAGGTCCTTCTCGAAGTGGTGGAAATGGAGATGGGCGTGACTGTCGAAACCGGCACTACCGCCAGATAACATCTTCACGACCGGGACCGGTGGACACGGAATCCACCGGAACTTTGACAAGCTGCTCGATTTTCTCAACATAAGCCCGTGCATTCACAGGAAGGGTATCCCAGTTTCTTTCACCCCGGATATCCTCCTTCCAACCGGGAAGCGTATCGTAAACGGGAACCATGTTTCCCATGCCCCTGCCGGAAGCAAACCTGCCTCCCCGGTAGGCGGTACACAGTTTCAGGCTGTCAAAACCTGAAAGCACGTCGAGAAGAGTAACCGTTACCGATGTACAGCCGTTGAGTCTTGCCGAGTATTCCGCGAGAACACAGTCGAGCCAGCCGCACCTTCTCGGTCTTCCGGTGGTGGTCCCGAACTCGTTGCCGGCAATACGGATCCTCTCTCCTGTATCATTGTTCTGTTCGGTGGGGAAAGGCCCTTCTCCCACCCTTGTGGTGTAGGCTTTCAGTATGCCCTGCACCCTGTCCACGGAAGTTGGACCAAAACCGAGACTGGTACAGGCGGCTCCGGACACACATTGTCCGCAAGTTACGAATGGATAGGAGCCGTGGTCAGGATCGAGAAGAGAGCCCTGGGCTCCTTCTGCGATTATCCTGCGGCCTTTTTTAATAAGCTGGCCTATCTGCCCTGACACATCGGTGCAGTATTCTGTTATCCGCTGCGCCGCGGCAATGAAATCTCCGGTGTGAATCTGAAGGATCTCTTTGTCCTCTTCACTGAGGTGAAGCTGTCTTATGGCGTCAGCGGTGTGAAGCTCGACCAGTTCATTGAACAGGGCGGAATCCAGGGCATCTTCCAGCCGGATACCGTTCCTTCTGAATTTTCTTTCGTAGGTGGGGCCGATACCTCTTCCGGTGGTACCTATCTTCCCTGCTGCCATTTCTTCTTCGGACCTTGTCTCGAAAAGCCTGTAAGCAGGGTGTGTGAGATTCACCTTTCCTGAGATCAGAAGGCGGTCTCCAATAGTAACGCCGTTATCTTCCAGGGTTTTCATTTCCTCCAGAAGGGTAACGGGATCCATTACACAGGAAGCTCCTATCATTGCCTTCACATCCTGCCTCACGATGCCTGATGGAAGCAGATGAAGAGCAAACTTTCTGCCCTCGGCCTCAACCGTATGTCCGGCGTTGGCACCTCCGCTGAACCTTGCAACTGCAGAGGCAGTTTCAGCAAGGTGATCCACCATCTTTCCCTTGCCTTCGTCGCCCCACTGCAGTCCCACTACGATACTTACTGGCATTCTAGCTCCCCACTGATGCTCCGCCGGCGGTTGCATCCGCCAGCCATCTGCAAAGTTCATTCATTCCGCTGCCGTCTACGGATGAAACGGGAATGACCGGACCCATCTCTCCTGCAATTCCAACGGAAGCGGCAAGTTTGCCCCGTTTGAGTTTGTCACTTTTTGTCAGGGCAATGATGTAAGGTTTTCCGCCTTCCATGAGATATTGAGCCATGGAGATGTCGTTCTCCAGGGCGGGATGTCTTGCGTCCACCAGAAGAATGGTACCCCTCAGGGGTCTTCGCTCCCTCAGGTACCAGCCGATCCAGTGGGTCCACTGCCTTCTCAGGTGTTCCGGAGCCTTGGCAAAACCATACCCCGGAAGGTCCGCGATGTAGAATTTCCTGTTGGTGGTAAAAATATTTATGTACTGGGTGCAACCGGGCCTGGAACTGGTTCTGGCAACCTTCCTGCCTCCGGCAAGCCTGTTGATCAGCGAAGATTTGCCGACGTTTGAGCGGCCGATGAAAGCAACCTCAGGCAGACCGTCGGTGGGCAGTCCCTCCTTTCCCGGGCAGCTTTTCAGGAATTCTATTCCGAGTTTTACCAACTCAGACGGCTTCTCTGCCTTGAGCCCTGGGGATCTCTTTTGGCGGTTCGCCCATGGTAATGCATTTCTCGTCGATAATTATTTTGCCCACGGATTCCTTGCGCGAAGGAAGGTTGTACATGGGTTCCAGAAGCACCTTCTCCACGATGGATCTGAGACCCCTGGCACCGCTCTCGCTCTTCCTGGCTTCACGGGCAATTGCCAGAAGGGCTTTTTTAGTGAATTCCAGCTTGATATCCTCGAGGGAGAACATGTACACATACTGTTTTATAAGGGCATTCTTAGGCTCGGTGAGTACACGGACGAGATCCTCTTCGGAGAGGTCGTCAAGGGTAACCATCACTGGAAGACGGCCGGCAAGTTCCGGAATTATTCCATAGTGCACCAGATCGTAGACCTCGGCTTTTTTAAGTATCTTCATTCCCTCGAGATCATCCTCTTCGGCAATTGGCGCATTGAAACCCAGGGATGAACTCCTGACCCTCTTCGAGATGATCTTTTCTATTCCGTGGAAAGCCCCGCCGCAGATAAAAAGAATATTGGTGGTGTCAACCTGGATGTGGTCCTGGTAGGGGTGTTTCCTGCCGCCTCCCGGGGGAACGCCGGCCACCGTGCCTTCCACTATTTTCAGAAGGGCCTGCTGCACACCTTCGCCTGAAACATCCCTTGTTATGGAAGAGTTCTCGGATTTCCTGGCGATCTTGTCTATCTCATCGATGTATATGATCCCCTGCTGGGCGGTTTCCACATCCATGTCAGTCACCTGAAGAAGCCTGAGCAGAATATTCTCTACGTCCTCGCCCACGTAGCCTGCTTCGGTGAGTGTGGTTGCATCGGCAATGGCGAAGGGCACATCCAGAACCCTTGCCAGAGTCCTTGCCAGGAGGGTCTTGCCCACGCCCGTGGGCCCGAGGAGCATGATGTTGCTTTTCTCCAGCTCAACGGAAGCCTTGGTATCCTGCATGCTGAGAAGCCTTCTGTAGTGGTTGTAGACCGCTACTGAAAGGACTCTCTTAGCCTCTTCCTGGCCTACCACGTAAAGATCGAGCTGCTCCTTTATCTCCCTGGGTGTAAGCAGTTCCTTCTGCAGAAAGGCAGGAGTGGAACCCTTCCCGGATGAACCTGTCTCGGTGACGATCTCATGGCAGTAGCGTACACAGTCGTCGCAGATGAACACTCCGGGACCCTGAATGAGGTGCCTGACTTCGTTGGTTGGTCTGTTGCAGAACGAGCATCTGTTTTCTTTAGGCATTCTACCCTCTATTCACTAAAATATTATCAACGATTCCGTATTCAAGAGCCTCTTCGGCATTCATCCAGAAGTTCCTGTCGCTGTCGAGGTTTATCTTTTCCACAGACTGGCCCGTGTGTCCGGCAAGTATGATGTCCATCTGTTCACGGATCTTCAGTATCTCACGAGCTTCGATCTGTATGTCGGAGGACTGCCCGCGAACGCCTCCAATGGGCTGATGTATCATAACCCTTGCGTGGGGAAGAATGCTTCTTTTGCCAGTGGTGCCAGCCGCAAGAAGAACAGACGCCATGGAAGCGGCGCTGCCCATGCAGAAGGTGGATATATCAGGTTTGATGAACTGCATGGTGTCATAAATTGCCAGTCCCGCGGAAACAGATCCGCCGGGGCTGTGTATGTACATGTTGATGTCCCGCTTGGAATCCTGACCCTCCAGGAACAGAAGCTGTGCAACTACCAGGCTTGCGGTCTGGGCGGTAATGCTGTCACCTATGAAAATGATACGGTCCTTGAGAAGTCTGGAGTAGATGTCGTATGACCGTTCCGAGTTTCCATCCCGTTCTACAACGAAGGGAATTACAGACATTATTCCGCTCCTTCGGCTTTGACCTCTGCCGCTTCAGGATCCACTTTCACCCAGCTCCAGGGCACTGTATTTGTATCCCCTGAAACCTCTTCGGGTTCCACCGGCTCCTTCTCCTCAATTATTGCACTCTCAAGAACAAAGTCCAATGCCCTTTCGTTCCGGCTTCTGTCGATGAAGGCGGATCTGGAGTCGCCCCCTGCCACGGCCTCTTCTATTTCCTGCTCAGGCACTTCAAGGCTTTCCCTGATAGCTATCTCTCTGAGAAGAAGAAACTCCCTTACCTTCTGCTCCGCCATTTCCTCTGCGGCCTTCACCGTGGCTTCGTCTTTCTCGTCGTCGTCGAGTTTGTCAAGGTAATCGTTCTTAAGGTTGTCCACCATGAAGTTGGGAACATCGAACTTGTTGCTTTCCAGAATGCTGCTGATCGCAAGCCGTTCCCTGTATCCCTTCATGTCAGCCTCGTACCTTGCGGTTACATCCTCCCTGACCTTCTCCCTGAATTCGTCGATGGTCTTGAAACCACCTGCCTTTGAGGCGAACTCGTCATCAAGATCCGGGTATGAATGGGCTTTCACTTCTTTTACGGTGAATGTATGGGCGGGACCTGCCATTTCTTCACCCTTCTGTATCTTCATCTGCATGGTGAAGGTATCACCGGGTCGAACACCGGTGATGATCTCATCGAAACCGGGGCCCATGTCATTCTGCCCGATTACCGCGGAGAGTTCCTTAGGGGCCTGATCATCTCCCTCGGGTGAAGGATAGGTCAGTACCACAAGGTCGTTTACGGCTGCAGGCTGATCGGTTTCAACGAAATCGACGAACTGCCTTCGAATGTGCTCCATGGTTTCTTCCATGGTGCTTTCCGCATCCCAGGTGGGAACCGTAAGCTTTATCTCCTTGTAGTCCACCGGTTCAGGGGCCTGGAAAGTGTTGTAGGTAACCGTATATACGTAGTCTTCACCTTCCACCGGAAGGAGATTCTCGAACTGGGGGTCCTCATCGGAAAGCACCCAGTCGAACTGATCGAAAAGCCCTTCTGTCAGTTCCTTGTGTGCCTTTTCAGCAACTTCCGCAAGGATCAGATTGCCAAACCTCTTATCAAGGATGGTGTCCGGGACATGCCCCGGGCGGAATCCGGGAATGTTGATCTCTCTTGAGATTTCCCTTTTAACCTTCTTGAATATTTTTTTCAGATCAGCTGCGTCCATTGAAAATCGGACAACTTTTTTACTGCCGTCTTCCTCTATCAATTCGTAACCCATCGTACCCTCTTTTTCTTGATTTCATGAAAGCATAAAACAGCATTTACCGCCTGCTGAATCGCAACCGGCTGCCGCCCAGCGTAATGCATGCTTCCAGGTGGAAACAGTATTTTTCTCTTCAGAGGTGGAATATGGTGGAATCCGCCCCTGAAAGCCAAGTTGAAGGAACTACTGCTGTGAGCTCCTCCTGTCCGCGATAAGCCTGGCTTCTTCGCTTGCGGGGTAGATCTCAAGTATGAGGGACTCAAGTCTGTTCATATCGGATTCCGCGGAATGGGCTCCGTAAATGGCTGCTGCCCTGGCCAGGGCTGCCGGTGCCCTTTCCGATGCCGGGTACCGGAAATAAACAGCAACGAACTCCTCTATGGCCCTGTGGGTTTCCCCGAGATTCTGGTGACATAAAGCAAGGTAGTAGAGTGCTTCAGGAGCAACGGAAGCCTGGGGATTTGCCAGTGCAATCTCCAGAAAGCCCTGTGAAGCAACGGAGTATCCACCCTGCTGGTACTGCCTGTATGCTTCTTCGAAGGCGGTCTGAACTGAAGCGGGGGTATCTGACGATAAAGATGAGGACCCTGTGCTCAGCATCCTCTCAAGCTGGTCGATCATTTCACGGAGGTCGTCTATCTCCCCTGTACCCCTCATCCCTGCCTGGGCCTGAATAGCCCTGAGAAGAGTCTCGTTCTGACGGGCAACCGTTTTAACGGAGTCCAGGCTCCTTGCCATGTCAGCGGTGCGCTGGTCGATGTCCTCCACCCTTCCGGGGGAATCCACCCACTGACCTCCCCAGCATGCTGTAAAAAGAAGAACAAAAGCTGTGAGTATTGACTGCTTTCCCATGGATTACTCCGGGAGTACGCGGAGGTGAACCCGCCTGTTCTGTGAAAACGCCCATTCGTCGCTTCCTGTAACGAAGGGTCTTTCCTTGCCGTAGCTTACCGTCTCCAGCCGGGAAGCGGGAATGCCGTAGTTAAGCAGGTAGTCGTATACCGACTGAGCCCGTCTTTCTCCAAGGGCAAGGTTGTAGTCGATGGTGCCCCTGTCGTCGCAGTGACCCTCCAGAAGAACTCTGAAATCGGTGTTAGTCATCATATAGCCGGCGTCTGCCATGAGCACCTCGAGCATCTCGGAGGAAAGCTCCTCTGAATTGTACTCGAAAAACACGTCATCAAGGGCAAGCTGGTGACCGGCAAGTCGGTCGGAATAGGTTTCCACCGTATCTTCAGCCCAGACACCCACGTCAAGAGAATCATCCGGTATGAACGCCAGAGAATCCGGATTACCATTCCCGTTGTCAGTATCATCAGGTCTGCAGCCGGTGGACATAACCGCAACAAGGCAGCAGAAGCTCAAAATAGCCCACTTTTTCACTGGATTCCTCCCTGAATAGGCACAGGCGACCAGGCGGGGCAGTAGCTTTCACTGCCCTCCGACAGCCTGTGTAAAGTTAGTTTGTTCAATTCCAGAAGGTATATGGATCTTACCCCGTCCATATCACTGGAGAAGGCCAGATGCCTCCCTGTAGGGGACCATACAGGGTCTTCGTTAAGTGTCCCCGCAAGTGTCACCTGTCTCACATCGGTTCCATCGGAATTCATCACGAAGATGTGAAAATCGCCGTCGGACCTTGCGCAGTACGCAATTCTGTCACCTGTGGGCGACCATGACGGACTGTCGCAGTAACCGTGGGCAAAACCCGCCCTTTCAGCGGTTCCACCTGTGGCGTCCATGATATACAGCTGCGGATAACCCACTCTGTCGCTGGTGAGTATCATCTGCTGACCTGTGGGCGAAAATGATGCGGAAGTTTCAATGGAACCCCTGGCTGTGAGTCTTTGCAGCTCTTCCGTAGCCCTGTCATACCTGTATATGTCCGAGTTCCCGTCCACACTTCTTGTGAATGCCAGATACCTGGATCCCGGGGCCCAGGCTGGAGCCGAGTTCAACCCCCCGGATACTATCCTTCCGGCGGAACTGTTTTCGAAGGAATACAGGTACAGGTCGCCGGTACCGTTTCTGTAGGAGGTGAAAGCCATGCATGAGCCGTCGGGGCTCCATGCGGGGGTGGTTATCACCTCGTCGTCGGATATTATCGTCTGTGCAGCCCTGTGATCGAGGGTGGCAGCCACCAGGGAGTAAACCCCGTTGCTCCGGGTAATGTAGGCGACCCGGGTGGATGCTATTCCCTGCTCCCCGGAAAGCAGAAACACAAGATCATCGGAAAACCGGTGCACCAGTGTTTCCCATGAGGAACCGGAATACTCCTTTTTCAGAAGCATCTCTCCTTCAGCTCCGTCCACATCCGCAACAAGGTTGTAATTCCCCTGCCGGCCCGTAAGAACCACCCGGGCATGGGCATAACCTTCCCCTTCGGGAACCGTCTCGAGTATGCCCGAAAAGTCTATATCGAATTCCAGCTGCTCAGCTGCCTCTCTGTCTCCGGAAAGATCGAAACTTACCGGAATGCACTGGGCGCCGATGGGGGTCATCTGCATGAACTCCGATGCGAATAAGGATGGAACCAGGCATACAATAAGAATCGTCTTTCTCAAGTGAACCCTCCTGAAAAGTCTACCAATACAGGTACTATACTATTCCCTGCCCCGTATTTGTTCCAGGAGCTCCCTAAATCTCAAACAGCTTGCTGTAAAAATAGTTACCAGCTAAAGAGCTCCGCAGATAATATACACTCCCCCGATAACCACAAGTGCTCCGCATATTATCCTGAAGCCTTTTGCACCGCCGCTGGAACCGGACCATTCGAGAAGTTTCTGTACCCTGTCCGTGAAAGAACCTGCAAAAACAACCACAAGACCGTGTCCGAAGGCGAAAAACAGACCCAGGAGCAGAGCGCTTCCCAACCTCCGGGAACCAAGCTGGAACATCAGGGCAAGAACAGGCGCCATGAAAGCAAATGTGCAGGGTCCCAGGGCGGCTCCCAGCACCAGTCCCATGGAAAATGCCCCGAACCTGCCCCTTCTCCTGAAGGAACTGGTCCCGGTTCCGGGAAGGGGCAGTTCGATAAGCCCTGATATGGATATACCCACATAAACAAGGGCAACTGCCACTGCAATGTTCCCGGTTCTCCCCATATCTCCTGCTATTCTTCCCAGAAGGCCGGTCACCAGACCTATGACCGCTATGGAAACGGTCATTCCCAGAGCGAACAGCAAAGCCAGTTTTGCCCTCTCTCTGCCTGAGGAAGCAGATGAATCCCCGCTGAGGTAGCCCATGACCAGAGGAACGCTTACAAGATGGCAGGGGCTTAGAATCATGCTTGCAAGTCCCCACAGAAAACTGGCTGCAAGGGCAATCGGGAATGACCCGTACAACCATCCGCCAAGGGTTTCCATCACATCTGCGAGCATTCTCTAATCTCCGCCGACAAAGGAGTAACCCAGCTCACCCCACCTTGTGATCATGTCATCACATGAGATGAAGCCTTCGTGGCGGAACAGCTCACTGCCGGTCTCAGAAACAAAGATCTGGGTGGGAATGAGACGGATACCATATTCCGAAGCTTCATCGGGGCTTTCATTCACATCGATGAACCGCACTTCCAGTTCCTCTCCCGTGAGAGAATCCAGCAAATCCAGTTCTTCCGTCATCATTCTGCATGGCACACAGGTTGTGGAACCCAGGTCTATCAGTGCCGGCGTGCCGCCCGAGGTTACGGTATCCAAAGAATTGCCGCCGGGCAAAACAGACGCTTCCCCTTCTGAGTTTCCCCTGGAGCCGCAGGATACAGTAACCACCGCAAGTGCAAGGATCAGAAAAGCTGTTTTTTTCATCGAAGGTCCTTTCAGAAATTTTCTATCATTTCAGTATGATATTAGTCTAAAGGAAGCGGCGGGATCACCGCCGCTTCCTTTATCAGGTGAGGATTTCCATTACCTCAGACTTCGAAGGTACCTTGCCGCTCACTTTGACCACACCGTCCACGGCCAGGGCCGGGGTAAGCATCACCCCGAAGGACATGATCTCGTTCAGGTCGGTGACCTTCACGAGCTCATACTCGATGCCCAGCTCCGAAGCTGCGCTCCGGGCAACTTCCGCGAGTTTTTTACACTTGGGGCAGCCTGTGCCCAGTATCTGTATCTTCATTCTTTCTCCTTAAACAATGGCCCCGAAAAGAAGGCCGCTCAATGTTGCCATTATCACAACCAGAAAAACAAAGGCAAGTGTTTTTCTGGTGCCCATTACACTGCGTATGACAAGCATGTTGGGAAGACTGAGAGCAGGACCTGCCAGCAGCAGCGAAAGGGCCGGTCCCTGCCCCATTCCGCTGTCTATAAGTCCCTGCAGAATGGGGATCTCCGTGAGTGTGGCAAAGTACATCATAGCTCCGGCAACCGATGCGAACAGGTTTGCTCTCAGCGAGTTCCCTCCAACTGCCCACTCTATCCAGGCGGAAGGTACGATTCCCTCACCGCGTACCCTGCCCAGGAGAAATCCCGCCACGAGGACTCCGGCCAGAAGAAGGGGAAGGATCTGTCTGGCAAAACCGAAAGTAGAGTCGATCCACTCCCTGCCCTCTCCCTTCCCCAGTGAGAGAATAAGGGTCAGTCCTGCCATTCCGGTAACGAAGGGTATCAGTATCCCTTCTGGCCCCATAAGAGAAGAAGCAAAGACAACTGCAGCAAGAACCAGAACTTTCCACAGACGGATACCGATCCAGAGAACGAGAATGGTACCGAGGAGAGCGCCGAAAAGGGTTAAAAGCGGGCCTTTCATGGCGAAAACCGTATTCTGGAAACCGCCGGTGCATTCGCCGCAGCCTCCCCAGGTTGCTGTAATCATTACAAGAACCATGAGAAGAAGGAAAACGCCGTTCTTCCAGAGAGCCCTTCCTCCGTCGGTGGACACCTGCACTGGAACCGCCGCCTGTCTTTCTCCTTCTTCCCTGCGGAACAGCAGGTGCATTAACAGTCCGATCACAACACTGAAGAGAACCGCTCCCACAGCCCTGGCAATACCAATTTCCACACCCAGTACCCTTGCGGTGAGAATTATTGCCAGCACGTTGATGGCCGGTCCCGAGTAAAGAAAAGCTGTTGCGGGACCTATACCCGCACCCATTCTGTAAATACCGGCAAAAAGAGGAAGAACCGTACACGAACAAACGGCAAGCACGGAACCTGATACCGACGCAACGGCATATGCAAGAACCTTTTTTGCGCCTGCGCCAAGATACTTCATCACGGCACCCTGGCTCACGAAAACCCCAATGGCACCGGCGATGAAAAACGCCGGAAGAAGGCACAGGAGCACGTGCTCCCTTGCGTAGCTCTTTGCAAGATAAAGCGCTTCCATCACTGCGTTATCGAACCTGGCATGTCCCAGGGGCATGAAATAGACCCCCAGAAAGATCGCAAGTGTCCAGAAGACGGGCTTCCAATGGTTTTTCATGCTCAATTTGCCACCTCCTCCCCGGAAAGACACATCCTGTCAGTTTCTATATTCTTTTTCAGTATTTCGTCGAAACAGCTTAAGAACCCCAAAACGCAGGGAACGCGCAGACTGTAGAATACCTGCTTGCCGTTTTTTCTGTAACCGGCGATCCCCGCTTTTCTAAGCACTGCAAGGTGTCTGGATATGGTGGAGTAGTCCAGATCAAGGATCCTGTTGAACTCGCAGACACAGGTTTCTCCCCGGGAAAGCATTTCAACCATAAGAAGTCTGTACGGGTTAGCCAGAGCGCCGATCAATTCAGCCCTCTTTCTGTATGAAATCATATCTTTCACAAAACACCTCCAATACATTTGCAATTATATGCAATTATGCAAATGAGTCAAGGCACTTGAAAACTGCCGGGGGAAGGGTAGGTTATCAGTGAAAGGAGTGAAAATGGAAACCATGGACATCAACGGCAATAAAGATCAGAGGGGTTTTGTGGTAAACCCATTCGAACACCTGGAAAACACCGGGGATATCACCAACTTCCATGCCTTCTCCATCGAGAAAAACCACTCAAGGGGCAACCATCTTCACCCGGCCAGGAATGAGCAGGTTCTGGTTGTAGCAGGTGAAATTACGGTAACTACCACAGCTGGAACCACAAGGCTGAATTCAGGGATACCGTCCATTCTCACCATTCCTGAAGGTATGCAGCACACCTTTTCCAATGAGAGCGACGAAACTGCCGTGGTACTCTGCTGGAGCAGCAGAAGGGATGAGGACTACCAGGGGGAAGACACGGTCAGGGAGACCATCCCCGGCACATAAAGATCCTCTGATAAGTCCTGTGAATATCGGTCACGAATCCTTGGATCAGGCCTCTCTGACTTCAGACAGAAGCTCATCGATAAGCTCTTTCACAGTGGTAATTCCATTTACTCTATAGGCATTCTGTCCACAGAAAATCAAACCATTGTCCACGTCGCCGAAATAAGAGTTCAGAAGGGCCAGTGCTATGCAGTAATGGGCGGAATCCACCTTACATGCAGTGAGGCACCTGTAGGGGCAGTTGATTTTCAGCTTTCCCTTAACTTCAAGATCCTTCAGGAATTTGTTGTAGATCGCCCGGCCGGGCATGCCCACAGGGCTTTTGATGATGGCAATGTCTTCCTTCTTGGCATCAATGTAGGCCTGCTTGAACTCACTGGAAACACCGCACTCCTCAGTGCAGACAAAACGAGTTCCCATTTGAACTCCGGAAGCTCCCATGGAAAGCATGCGGGCAATATCTCTGCCTGTATAAATACCTCCTGCAGTGATTACGGGAATCTTTCTGCCATGTTTGTCCTCGTAGGGTTTGATGGTCTCCAGAACTTCCGGCAGAAGCTTCTCAAGGGAATAATCAGCAGTGTGTTCAAGCTGTTCCACGGAAAAACCCAGATGCCCTCCGGCCAGAGGGCCCTCAAGGATAAGTGCGTCGCAGATACGACCGTATCTCCTGTCCCAGCTGCGCAGGATCAGTTCTGCCACCCTTGCCGAACTGATAATGGGAACCAGGTTCAGTTCAGGATCAGGAACGAGTTCCGGAAGCTTGGTAGGAAGTCCGGCACCGAAAACGATTATCCTTATTCCGGCTTCCACCGCAGCTCTTATATGAAGATCCACATTCGTAAGAACCCCCATGAAGTTCACCGCCAGATGACCGTCGGTCATGCTCCGGGCTTTCTGGATCTCGCTTACCAGTGCGTTGACGGATGTTGTTTCATAGTTATCTGAAAGGCCTTCAAGATTACCGAGACCAATACTGGAAATAGTTCCGATCCCCCCCTGATTTGCCACCGATGAAGCAAGAGAAGCAAGGGAAACTCTGACCCCCATGCCACCTTGCACAATTGGGATCTTAGCGGTAATGCTTCCGATGCGAAGTTCAGGGATTTCCATCTGTGTCTCCATATTTCTTGATTACAAGGCAGGCGTTGCCCCCGCCAAAGCCAAAAGAGTTACTCATTGCTGCATTCAGATCCATTGACAGGGCTCCACCTGTGACATAATCAAGCGTGCAGTCATCGTCGGGCTCCGTACAGTGGATGGTAGGGGGTATAATGCCTGTATGAACGCTCATTACAGTGGACACGAACTCAACAGCTCCAGCCCCGGCCAGAAGATGGCCTATCATTGATTTTATCGAGCTTATCTTCAGGGACTTCGCGTGTTCTCCGAACAAGGAACTGATCGCTGCACTTTCGCATTTGTCGTTAAGTACTGTGGATGTGCCATGGGCGTTAATGTACCCTATTCGGTCCGCATCCATGGAAGAATCGTTCAAGGCGGCCTGCATTACCCGGATCATGCCACGGCTCTCAGGTTCGGGAGCAGTTATGTGGTACGCATCTGCGGTGTTGCCGTAGCCGGCAACTTCACAGTAGATATCTGCACCTCTGGACAGTGCATGTTTCAGTGTCTCCATGACCACTATCCCGGCACCTTCTCCCATAACAAAACCATCACGGTTTTTATCGAAGGGTCTGCAACCGGTTTCAGGACAATCGCTGGGGGTCATGGACCGTGTGGCGCAGAAACAACCATAAGGAAGGGGAGTAATGCATGCTTCTGAACTGCCGCCAGCATTATGTCCGCTTCACCCCTCTGCAGGATCCTGAAAGCATCACCTATTGCGTTAGACCCGGTGGAACAGGCAACCGAAGGAGCGGAGAGTGGACCCTGAAGTCCATATCTGATGGACACGGTGCAAGCAGCCATGTTAATCAGCATCCTGGAAACTGCGAATGGGTTCAGACTGCCCGGCCCTTTCGTCATAAGGGTGGTAAATCCCTCCTCGAGGGACTGCGAACCACCAATCCCTGAACCGATCATTACGCCGGCTCTGGTTTTATCGAAAGGGAATGAGTCAAGCTTCGCATCTTCAAATGCCATGGTGGACGCTGCAAGGCCGAACTGAGTAAATCGATCCATTCTCCTTGCTGATTTCACATCAGTCCAGTCTTCAGCATGAAAATCCTTAACCTCCCCGGCCAGCTTCGACCGGTAATCGGTGACATCAAAAGCTGTAACCTTCTCTATTCCGTTTTGCCCTGCCTTGAGCCCCTCAAAGAATTTCTTTACTCCTGTACCAACAGGCGTTACTGCTCCCAGACCCGTTATGACGACTCTATTCCAGTTCATTATTCGCAAATCCCTTGTATTTATTTACAACATCATGAGGCTCTATGTCTGACAAAGCCTTCTGCCCCTGTATAAAATGTGAAATCATTTACCAAATGTCTGCTGATTCCACCTCCCCGGCTCGAATCGAGCAAATGATTTAAGCACTGATGAATTCTTAACTGCCATGATTATAGTAAAAACTTTGTTCTATTTAAAATAGAGACTTCGGGCTTAGTCTGAAATCTACCTTCAGCATGATCGATAATGTCTCCATTCCATTAAGGGTATCTTTGATCCAGAGCCTGAGTATCTGTCCGGTAAACTTCAGGGAAAGAAAACGATATCGCCAGCTTCAGAGAATCGTAGGAGCAATTTCCCGGAGATGATCGTTCCCCGTATCCGGTTCATTGAACACTCCCGGAATCAGTCTGGAAAAGCATGTCAATTAATGCAAAGGTGTGCGATCCATGATCCCTCAGCGGTATTGAACCCTTCCATTGACGTGTTAACCGTTTCGGGTACTGCGAAGACAACTAAGTCCTGTCCTTTCTGAAGAGACGATAACCGGCTGGAAATAATTCCGCAGGGAAATGTAAACAAACTGACACTTTCAAGATCCAGGTGGCCCTTGAAAACATTCTCGACTTCCAGGTCGTATCTTTCAGATGCCCACCCAAGAATGGAAAGCTGTCTAGTAACGCTTTTCACTGAGAAGACCAGCTCGGATGCTTCATACATGGGTAACATTTCGTCTAAGATTACAGCTTCGGTATTCAGCTGCACTGTGCAGTTCAGGGGAAGCAGATCCATCCCGGAAATTGTAACAAAAGCGGCAATCACAATTGCAGCAATAATAACCTCCCCCTCTGGAACAGCCACACCATACCGGCATCTGCTCTATTCGCTAAGGATAGCCTTGTTCCCGGTGCTAACGAAACAGGAGTGCCATTATAAGAACCGCGTCAATTCAGCGGCAAGCTGATGCCGGTCACCGATTGACATTGTTCTGCTTACTGCACGCGAACCTTCTGCCGCATTGCAACCGCATATGTCTGTTCAGCCGGGAAGGAAATCATGAAAAGAACCGGCATTTTCATCTTTTCTGCAATGACCCTTCTATATGGATGCGTGAAGACACCATTGCTGAGGTTCCTCAGCAGGAACACGTCAATGAACTCTACAGCGCCATATTCAAACAGGGCCAGGTAAAGATCGGTTCCTTAAGATCTTAAAGGCCGAAGGAATGCTAAGAACGAACAAGAACGACACAGGTACGGTTCTCCCACTACAAAACACTTACTCAGAAAACAGGATATCGGTGAAACCTCATAGCAGCAGGAGATACCCGGCAAGCTTCCTTGGATTAAAATTGGTGCTTGTAGCTTGAATCTCTTGCGCATTTTAAAGATATATAGTATATTAAAGTATGGTTATGGCTTCAGGAAGCAGATCCTGTCGCTGTGGCTTGTATACTGTCCCGCGGTTTGCCGGACAATTTTGAATCGGAAGAAAATATGAAAATGTACGTAGGAAATCTGGCCTTCTCGGTTACCAACACTGAACTGGAGCAACTCTTCAGCAAATGTGGCACTGTGACCAGTGCACAGGTAATAACCGATCGTGAATCAGGAAGGTCAAAAGGATTCGGATTTGTTGAAATGTCAAGCACATCCGAGATGGAATCAGCCATAGAGAAATTCGACGGTACTGAGCTCGATGGCAGGTCAATCAAGGTAAACAAGGCCAAACCAAGGGAAGAGCGCCCTTCCAGGTACTAAGCTGAAGATACATTGAAGAGGAGGTCGGCATTATGCCGACCTCCTCTTCGTATGGAGTATATGGAAAATGCTGAGTACAGAATAATTCGTGTTTTTGGCACCGGGTGGTAGACACTTTTCGAACTGGTGCGGCTATTCAATAACCATGAATCTGCGTGACCCGGTGAAACCGGTTGCCTTCATGCAGCAATAGTAAACACCAGGAGGCAGGTCCTGATCCAACTGAACTGTTTGGTAACCATGTGGATAATGGGTTTCAACCGTCTCCGCTACAATCCGACCTGCAATGTCAATGATTGAAATCCTTACAAAATCTGGTTCAGGCAATGCGAAGCTGATGAACACAGAATTACTCGTTGGATTCGGACTAACTGGCAGAAGGGAAACAGACGGTGGAACTGGTTCACTGGTTTCACTGATACTAACAGGATCCCAGTTGAGGGTCAGATCGGAAAGAACGGGAGAGGTGTCAGGTGCAGTTGATCCCATTGAAACTCTATACTGGAAATAACGGTCTAACAAACCGCTGAGAATACAGGGGGTATAAATGGGATCAGACCAGGCACCCATCTGGCCAGGGTTTTCAGAGGTTCTGTACTGGAAGTATAGCTCTGTACCCCCGGGAACGGAAGAATTCCAATCAAGACTTGCCCATTGAGGTGAGCACTCAGTATCAAGAATGCTCGATTCAAGCCACCCATCTGATGCAAACTCGTGCAGATCCCACCAGGAGATACGATTGTAACTCATTGAACCACCCACCACATCCAGCAATCCATCACCATTAATGTCTGATGAAATCACATGTGAGGCAGCGTAAAAATCAGAGTCAACGAGATGTACAATCCAGTTCGAACCTGAGCCGTCTGCGTTTTCCCACCAAATGATGCTGTTGTCATCCCACAGTGTTCCCAGAATATCCATGTGGCCATCACCGTTAACATCCGACGAATACACAGACCAATAGGAGTCGTTGTAAATGCTTACGGTATGCTCGACCCAACTTACGCCTGAACCATCCGAATTCTCCCACCATGTGAGATTTTCAAAGCCACCCAGAGCTCCCAGGATGACATCCATATGGCCATCTCCGTTGATATCTGCCGTGGCAGCTGAAAAGGCACCTAAAAATCCAGTGCAGATGGCATGCTTGGTCCAACTTGAACCCGAACCATCACTGTTCTCCCACCAGGAAACTTCCTGATCAACGTTGGAAACTCCCACAACGTCCATAAAGCCATCACCATTAACATCCTCGATGCAAAGCGACTGAATTTTCTGGCAATTACTGCCTATTGGATGCTCGATCCAGTTTAAACCTGAGCCGTCACAGTTCTCCCACCATGATACTCCATTATTCGTGCTTGAATTCGATCCGATAACCACATCGATAAAGCCATCTCCATTAATATCTTCAGTGGCGACAATGTTTGTATTTAATATCCAGTCATCGATAACATGTTCTGTCCAGCTGGTTCCAGATCCGTCGGTGTTTTCCCACCAGGGGACATAGTACTCATCACCTCCAGCAACCACATCCATATACCCGTCTTGATTTATGTCTGCCGAACACACGGCTTGTGCGCCGTTGAAGCTTGGGTCGATCTCCCGCAACACCCAGCTATCACCTGAACCAGTTGCATTCTCCCACCAGACAACATCACTTCCGCCATCCGCCGTGCAAAGGATATCCATTGCATCGTCACCGTTTATGTCTATACTAAAAATGGAACTGACATCGAACGACTCAGTGACGGTTGTTCCCTGTGGAACCTGTGATAATACATTACCAAGGCAGAGATAACCCGATTCGTAGTATGACGTTCCCGTATCCTGGTAGAACTCTGTTCCCAGATCGGTAACGGGACCAGGCACTCCAGGCCCTCCGCTCCAGTCAGTTTGAGACGCTGAATCCCCGTAAGAAAATGACAGGAGGAAAGGAAGAACCAGAATGCTTTTACACATTACACACCCCAAAGCAGATTTCTACAACCTTAAGCCTGCATACCTTAATATTATCAACTGTCTATCAATCTAATAGGGTTGTGCAGAAACAGCAATCCATTCCATGTCTCCGGCAGCAGAACTGCGAAGTCTTAAAAGATCATTCACTCTATGATTCATGCACCCCGAAGCGAGTCAGAACCCGAGGCATGCCCATGCTTTATGCGCTGTAGCACAATCAAATACGAACGTTATTTGACAAACTTACGGATGGCCTCAGTAAAACAGTACCAGGCCGCCAATCGCTGTTATTGCGCAGATTATTTTGATAGGGAGACCTGCTTTGAGAAAGTCCGTTGTTCTGTAACCGCCTGGACCGTAGATCATAAGGTTGGTCTGGTAGCCCACCGGAGTTATGAAGTTGGCGGCGGCGCCGTATGCCACCGCAAGATAGAAGGGGGTTGGGTCCGTTCCGATGACCGCGGCAGATGCCGCTGCAAAGGGGAATACAATGGTAGCTGCTGCAGTGGTCGTAATGAATTCGGCGAGAATGTTGGTGGTAATGTACACTGCCGCAAGAACTCCGATAGTTCCCATGGGGCTGAAGGTTTCCACCACGATGTTTGCCAGCATGCCACCTAAGCCAGTTATCTGAACGGCTTTGCCGATGGCCAGGGCGAAGGCCGCAACCGCAAGAATGTTCAGATTGATAAGCGACTTCAGCTCACCGGGGCTGATGATTCTGAACAAGAGAAAGAGGGCAAGAGCACCTATCAGGGAAGTGAACAGCGGTACAGCACCCAATATGCTGAGGATGATACACATGAATACAGAACCGGTGATGAAGAAGGATTTCCCCATTTCGATCTTGTGGATCTGTTTCAGCCTCGATATTACATAAAACTCCTCTGATCCCTCTGCGGCACTGTAGAAGTCATTCCCTGCAACAAGAAGAAGAAGGTCACCGGACTGAAGGTGAATGTCTCCTATTTTTCCCTTCACCCTTTTCCCCTGCCTGTGGACCCCCAGAATGGCAGCGTCGTACCTGCCTCTGAAGTTCGTATCCTTCACCCGTCTGCCGGTGAGGGTTGATCTGTTGGATACCACCACCTCAACCACATGAAGTTTCTCGGCGGTGGGCATGGTCACATTACCCCCAAGGGCAAGGCCCTGCCTGTTATCTGCTATCTCCGCAACGGCGGATGTTTTCCCCGCAAGCAGAAGCCTGTCACCTTCCTCAAGCATGAAATCCGGCGCGATGGGGGCAATCATCTCACCGTTCCTGAGGATCTCTATAAGGAAAAGGTCCTTCAGACTTCTCAGCTTTGCCTGTTCCACGGTTTTCCCTGCAAGGGGGGAACCCCTTTCCACAACCAGGTCAGTGATGTACTCCCTGGGGCTCTCGTCGAGTCTGTCGTAGGGATTCTTCCTTTTCGGGAAGGTTCTGTAGCCCAGGAGCAGTATGTAAGCCATGCCCACGGTGAAAATCAGAAGTCCCACCGGAGTGAAATCGAGTATAGAAAGACTCTCTCCTCCGTTCTCGATGACGAGGCTGTTTACTATCATGTTCGTCGATGTTCCGATGAGAGTTACCATTCCGCCCAGTATTGCAGCCCAGGACAGGGGCATCAAAAGCTTGGACGACGGGGTATTGTTCTTCTTGCCCCAGTCGACGACGAAGGGAATCATCATGGCAACCACCGGAGTGTTGTTCATGAATGCGGAACTG